>JAMFRX010000393.1 GCA_026224995.1 Puia dinghuensis | reverse complement strand
TGGCAGGGACGGCGGCGGCAGCACCATCACCCAACAGTTGGCGCTCAACATGTTCAACGGCGAACGTTCCCATAACCGCATCAGCCGCGTGATCCAAAAGCTCAAGGAATGGATCATCGCCATCCAGCTGGAACGTAACTTTACCAAGGAAGAGATCCTCACCCTCTACCTGAACGACGTCTCCTTCAGCGATAATGTCTACGGCATCCGCGGCGCCGCCCGCACCTTCTTCCAGAAGGAGCCCGACAGCCTTAGCGTCGACCAGGCAGCCGTGCTGGTTGGCATGGTCAACAACCCCAGCTTCTTCAACCCCCGAACCAACCCAAAAGCCGCTACGGAACGCCGAAACGTCGTCATCAACCGCCTGGCCACCAACCACTTTATCGAGGCAGATGAAGCCACGACCCTGAAGGCAAAGGCTATCGACCTCAGCGCCTATCGCAAGCTCGACGAGAACAATGGTGTAGCCCCCTACTTCCGCGATATCCTCCGCAGCGACCTGCGGAAATGGTGTAAGGATCATACCAACCCCGCCACCGGCAAGCCCTATAACCTCTATACCGACGGGCTCAAGATCTATACGACCGTCGACCCCAAAATGCAGACCTATGCCGACTCGGCGGTCGCCCTGCAAATGCCTGTCCTGCAGAAAATGCTCGATGGCCAGCGCAGCATCAAAAACGGCGCCATCTGGGACGACCACAAGAATATCCTCGAAGCCGCCATGCGCAGCAGCGAAAGATGGCAGGACGAAGACGACGCCGGACTCTCGGAAGCCGAGATCCGCAACACCTTCAACACCCCCGTAAAGATGAAGGTCTTCGCCTGGAATGCCGCCAGGGAAAAAGATACGGTGATGACACCCCTGGATTCCATCCGCTACAATCGGCAGATGCTGCAGACCGGGTTCATGGTCATGGACCCCTTTAGCGGCGCCGTAAAAGCCTGGGTCGGCGGCATCGATTTCCGCACCTATAAGTTCGACCACGTCAATATCAACACCAAACGCCAGGTCGGCAGCTCGATAAAGCCCTTCTTATACAGCCTGGCCCTCGAAGATTTCAATTTCACCCCCACCACGGAATGCCCCGCCGTGCAGCAGTTTTTCCCGGAATTCAACGCCTATGTTCCGGCGAAAGCGGGCTCGCACTGGAGCCCCGGCCCCTATCCCATGGCTTACGGCCTGGCCTGGTCCATCAACGAAGTGGCAGCCTACCTGATGAAATCATTTGGTCCCCAGGGCCCCCAACGCTTTGCCGAATTCCTCAAGCAGGTGAATATCCCGACAGCCGTACAGCCCTATCCCTCCATGGCGCTGGGCGCCTGTGAGCTCTCCCTCTTCGAAATGCTGGGCGGCTACACCATCTTCCCCACCGAAGGCATCAGCACCCAGCCCTATTATATTGCCCGGATCGAAGACAAGCACGGCAACCTGCTCGCCGACTTCGTTCCCACCCACAAAGAAGTCCTCAGCCAAAGCACAGCATATACTATGACCCGCATGATGCAGGGCCCCGTAGACTTCGGCACCGCAAAAGGATTGCGTGAGCGTCTAGGCCTCGCCGAGATGGGCGGTAAGACAGGCACTACCAACGACAATGCCGACACCTGGTTCATGGGCTATACGCCCCAGCTGCTGGCCGGCGCCTGGGTAGGCTGCGACAACCGATTTATCCAGCTGGAAGGCAAATCCTCCGACGGCGGCCACATCGCCCGCCCTATCTGGGAGAGCTTCTTCCGCCTGGCCCTCGCAGACAAATCCCTCGGACTCAATAAAACCGCCCGCTTCCCCAAACCGGATAGCCTGAACGCCGCCATGCAATACGATTATAACACCCAATACGAAAAAGCCCCGCCCCCCGGCGCCGAAGGCGCAGATCAGGGCAACGGCAATTCTGATCAATATTTCGATACCACCAGGACCAAGCCCCCGGTAACCCCAGTCAACCCATACTGACCCCTCCTTCCAATTCCGGGAATGTCTTCCGGTCCATAGACTCAATGTGGGCATAAAAGCCGCATAACCTCCTCCTTTTCAATTCATTCTGATTTGGCACCAATATGGGATTATCCCTGATACCTATAAAAGCCGTATCAGCATGAACCCTATTTACAAATCCTACACGAAAGATCTTATCCTGCCTTTATTATTCGTGCTGGCCTCTTTTGGCCGCTCCACCGCCCAGACCTGCTCCACCACGCAGGGTGACCAAACCACCTATGGCGCCAATAATGTCTGGATAGGCTATGTCTACGAAGGATCGAATTTCAACTACTATCATGGATATGTGAACGAGGGCAGCACAAGCAGCCCCAACTTCGACGAAAGCTTCGGCGGCGCCCAGGTGAACTACGCCACCAACGGCTGCTCCGTCTATACCGACACCTTTAGCGTTCGTTATAAGCTTACCCAGGCCCTCAGCGGTAACTATACCATCACCGTCGGCGGCGACGACGGTTATCGCCTCAGCCTCGATGGAGGCGCCACCTGGGCCGTCAACATGTGGCAGGCCCAATCGTATGGCACCACCGCGTATACAGTGAGCCTCTCAGGGACCTACAATATTGTTTTGGAATATTATGAAGCCTACGGTGACAACCGCATCAGCTTCAACCTCGTAAGAAATTGTACCGGCACCGGCGACCCCACCGTCTATGGTACCGGCAATATCTGGAATGGCTATATCTACCAGGGTATGAATTTCAACCAGTATAAAGGCTGGGTCAACGAAGGCATAGCCTCCAACCCCGGCTTCGATGAGAGCTTCGGCAACCCCGGCGGCAGCAATTCCAACACCTATACTACCAATAGCTGTTCTATAACGACCTACCAGTTCAGCGCTCGCTACAGGCTGACGCAGACCTTGCCCGAGGCAACCTATGTCTTCACCCTCGGCGGCGACGACGGCTATCGCCTCAGCCTCGACGGTGGCAGCACCTGGGTCGTCAACAAGTGGAACGACCAGTCCTACACCGTATCCAGCTATTCCGCCGTACTCTCCGGAACCTATAATATGGTATACGAATATTACGATGACGGCGGCGCCGATCGCGTTAGCTTCGCGCAGGCCTATAGCACGCTGCCCGTAACTCTTACCAGTTGGACCGTCTCCGCCCTCGACAACAGCGAGGCAAAGCTTAAATGGACGACTACCGACGCCGTCAATTTCGACCACTTCGTTGTCCAGCGCAGCACCAACGGCAGCGTCTTCGAAGACGTCGCTACGGTCGCCGGCAACACCGAGGACTCTACCGCTACCCAAAGCTATACCTATACCGATCAGGATGACTATGAAGGCACGCTCTACTATCGCCTGATGATGGTGGACCGCGACGGGAAAAGCAGCTATTCCAATATCGTCAGCATCTCCCTGCAGGCCGCCAAAAGCATCCGCATCTATCCCACCGTGGTGGAAAGCGGCACCCTGTTCGTCGAAACATCGGCCGCCGTCAGCCAGGCTAAGCTGGAGCTCTTCGACATGAACGGTCATCGCCTCCAGGAGAACGAGTGGTCCAGTTTAGAAGGCCGTCAGCAGGTAACCGTCGGCAACGGTGGAAAGCTGCCCGCAGGCGCCTATATCGCCCGCCTTTCCAACAGCCAGACCACGCTGGCCAAACAGATCATCGTCATCAAATAAACATATTTCTTATCCCCCGTCGCCGTCGTCTCGAGAGAGGCGACGGCGTCCTTATTAGTAGTCATTGGAGTTGAACGCCGCCATCGGCTGGAACTGGTCGAAATCATCGAAGGTCGTATTGCTGCCGGTATTGCCCGTACCGAGAAAGCTCTGACCACTCACGGTGAACGATACCGCCCCGCTCCGCGCCTCACGGGGATAAGGCGTCCTGTTGCTCCATCGGTCGCTGGGAATATCATAAGCCCAGGAAGAGGTCTCCATGGTGCTGCTGCTGTTCATCCCGGTAGTCAGATAAGCCTGGGTTCCATTCACGAATGCCGTAGCATATTGCCGCTCGATATCGTTATAGCCGTCGTCAAAGGTCTCGGAATTGGTGTTGGTGATATCTGCAAGCTGATGCCAGGCCTCCGGCTGCGAAGGATCGAACCGCCACATATCCCGCACCATCCCACCGCTGTTGCTGCCCGTTACGATATAGGCCTGGTCCCGATAGGTAAAGGCCACCGCGGCCCTGCGCTTGGAGAGATTGCCGGAAGTGCCCGGCGTCAGCGCCCACTTGTCGCCTGCCGGATCATACTCATAAAAATCATTCAGCCAATAGACGTTGAAACCCGTGCCGATATACCCCTTGCCCTGTATCCCGAAGCCTACCGCATCATAGCGGGGACCACCCGCGAAATCCGCTTTCTTCGTCCACAGGTTTTGTTGCTGATCATACTGGTAGAAATCGCTGAACACCGTATAGCTGTCCCATCCCGTTCCCACATAGCCGAAGCTGCCGATGCTGAAGGCGGCGGCATTGCTGCGGGGCGCACCGGGAAAAGACGCTATCTGCGTCCAGCCGCTGTCCAGGCAAAAGGTCCAGAAATCCGTGAGCCTGCCGGGCTGACCGATCGCCTCATTATAACCCAGACCCACATACGCGTGATCCCCAATGACGAAGCAAGCGCTGTTGCTCCGCGGATACGCGCCGATGGGCGCCGCCTGCACCCAATTGCCCAGCTGCGTATCGGGGATTCCCGTCCGGCTGCAGGAGTAAGTAAAAAGGAGCGTGAGCGCAAATGCGCTCAAAAGAAAATAGATCGAGGGAGGAGTTTTCATGTGCTTAGGTTTATACCCAAGAGCCGCGAACGGAACCCTCCGATGCTTGCGCGCTGTTAATGTTTCCTTTAAGAATTGTTAAGAAGAAAATGTGCGCTCATGCCAGCCCATGCTCTTTAGCGAAATTCACCAGACCCACGGCCGTATGGATGTCCAGCTTGCGACAGATGTTGCGGCGGTGCGCATTGACCGTGAACTCGCTGACGAACAGCTGCTCCCCGATCTCCCGGCTCGTATGCCCCTGGGCAATCTTCCGCAGGATCTCTACCTCCCGCGAAGTGATCTGGTATTTCCGCATAAAATCATCGGTAAAATTTGTCTTGCCGGCAGGAGCCGCCTCTTCCTCCGTAAACCAGGTCCCGCCGTCAGCAACACGGGCGACGGCTTCTTTCAATACAGGCGACGTGCAGCTTTTACTCAGGTATCCTTTCGCGCCGAGATTGCGCGCTTCTCTTATGAGCTTGGGTTGATTATAGTTGGTGAAGATGATCACCTTGACTTGCGGAAACTCTTCGCGCAGGACCTTGAGGGTCTCCAGCCCATCCATCTGCGGCATCTGCAGGTCCAGCAGGACCAGCCCGGCAGGCGTCTCCCTCAGCCGGGCCAGCAGGCGGCGGCCATTGCCGACAGGCTCCAGCACCTCTACACCATCTATTTCTTCCAGCACCCGCTTCAATCCATCTACCAGGAGCGGGTGGTCATCTGCTATGAGTATTCTTAAACGCATCACTTCCTGGGTTTACATTTTCAACGGGTATTTCCATCACGATCAAGGTGCCTTTTTCCTTTTTCCGGCCGATCTCTATCCGCCCATTAAGATAAGCAATTTTGGAGCGGATCGTATCCAGGCCCCTGCCCTTCGCTGTTTCCCCCTCATAGATACCCTTCCCGTCGTCCTCCACTAGAATGGAGACCTGTGAAGGGTGCTCCACCACCTCCAGCAAGGCCTGGGTAGCCTGCGCATGCTTCAGGATGTTCTGCACCAGTTCCTGTATCATCCGGTAGAGCTCGTTCAGCAGGGCCCCGGAATAAGCCGTCGTATCGTCGAACCCGACGATGACCGCCTCCAGGGAAAGCTTCTGACTGACATTAACGGCATGGACCATGTCCTCTATTGCCCGCCGGAAGCCATATTTTTCGATCATCAGCGGCGTCAGCCGGTGACTCAGCTCACGAATAGTCGTGGAGACCGTGAGCAGCGTATCCTGCGCCTGCTCCAATTGCTGCTTACCCTTATCGTTCTCCCGCTCCTTCTCCAGCGCCGAGCTCAGGTTTAGGGTCGCCAGCGATAGGAGGCCGCCTACTTCGTCATGCAGCTGGTCGGCTATCTTATGCCTTTCCCGCTGCTCCGCATCGATAGCTCCCTGCATCACCTGGATCCGGTGCTGCTTCTCCATCTCGCTGATCCTTTGCTCCTGTAAGACCTCCCGCTGCCGGGCTATCTCTTCCGCCTGGCGCCTGCGGCGATAAAGGTTGCGGGAATAGCCGACAAGCAGCACCAGCAGGATAACAGCCAGGCAGAATAGTACCGCATAGAATATCCGCTCCCGGCGTTGGTTGGCTATCCGCTCCGCCTGCTCCTCGTTTAGCCGGACGATCTGCTGTTCCTTGTCCCGAAGACGTACCCGCGCTTCGATCTCCTCGATGGCCCGGTAGTGGTTCAGGTTGAGGAGAGAGTCTTTGATGGAATAATATTGTTCCAGCGCCTTCCCATAGGCGGCATCGTCGCCCTTGACCTTCAACAGTTCGGAATAAGCCTTATAAAAATAATAGCCGTAAGCCGTATAGGTCCTGGCAGGCAGCTGCCCCCGGGCCTGTTCGAGGATATGCCCGGCCTCGTCCAGCCGCTTCGCCCGGATCAGCGCATGTGCATAATACAGCTCCGATGGCATCAGATGCAGCCCCTCCATGCCCCCGATGTGATAAGCCACGCTATAATCCTGCAGCGCCTGCTCCTCCCGGCCCTCCTGCTCGGCGATCATGCCCGCGGCGAGGAAATAGCTGGGATAGGTTATTTTTTCCTCCGGAACCTTAAAGAGTCTCCTGCTCTCCTCCAGGTATCGCCGCGCTTCGCCATATTCCCCCTGCCAGGCCTTCACGAGCGCCAGCTCCGAAGTAAAGAAAGGCGCCTGCGGCGCCGCTGGATTGGGCTTCACCACCGCGTCGAAGAGCAGTTCCCCGAATTTCCCGGCATTGTCGTAGTCGGCCAGCAGGAGATTCACCTGCATCAGCTGCAGATAGATATTCGGCCCCGGATTACGGAAGGAGAAAGCAGTGCGCTCATACAGCTTATATTTATGTGTGAGTGTGGAATCCCTGGCCAGCTCCAGCAGCGACTGCAGGATCGAGACCTGCAGCTGCGGGTTGTTCCGGCAATAGATAGAAGAATAGTTGTAGCGCGCGGTGAACAAAGCATTTCGGTTGGGAAGGTCCCGGGCCAAAGTCATAGCCGTCCGCAGGTCCCGGCCCATGGCGGCAGTATCGGCGACCTGCGCCATGGCCCCGAAAGTATAGAGGAAGCTCAGGTTTTCCTTGTCGCCGGCTGACCCGGCCGCAGCCTTACCGACCCTTACATATTTATCCAGGGAATCCGGCTTACCCCATTCCGCATACAGCAGCACGGTTCCCACAAGCGCCTCGTCATAATGCCGGGCATCTCCCGCTGCATTGCTCCGCGCGGCAGCATAAAGCTGCTCCGCTTCGGGGAAATTTGTCAGCGACTCCCTGGCCTTGGCCCAGCCCATTAATAAAATATGGACCCAGGCCTTGTTGCCCGTCCGCTTCACCATTGGTGTATATTCGGAAAGAATGCTATAGGCCTGATCAATGTCGGTCTTCGCAATGTCCTGTAACAAATCACATATGGCGTGAAAATTGCTCTCTGTCATTGGCTGCTTTTTCCAATAAGCCCAGGCAGCCCGTCCCTCTTCGCCGGTATAGTTACCAGCTCTTGCCAACGGTTGCGCCAGAAAAAAACAACAAGCCAAAAAGGCAAAAAATTTTAACAATTGCAGGTAGTGATGTTACAAAAAACGTTATTACCTCGAAATTTACACTTTTCTATGCACAGTATAAAACAAGCCCTGCTGTTCCTGATGATACTGGCACAACAGCCTTGCTTCGCCCACACCGACTCCCTGCCCTCCGCCTCCCGCCTGGACATCCCGGCACGACCCTTTCCCCAGCACACCCCTTATCTCGGCGGAGCCATCCTGCCCAGCCATCTCAGCCGCGGGGCCATGGATGACAGCGTCCGGTCCTTTTATCAACGCTGGAAACAACATTATATCCTGCCCGGATGCTCGGAAGGAGAAAAGTACGTCTGGTTCGAGGGAACCAAGGGCAGTAACATCTGCGTCTCGGAGGGACAGGGCTATGGGATGATGATCGTCGCGCTCATGGCCGGCTTCGACTCCAGCGCGCAGGAGACCTACGACAATCTCTACCGGTTTTATAAGTCCCATCCCAGCACAACCAGCCCCGACCTCATGGCCTGGATGCAGACCAAATACTGCCGCAGCATCGACGGCGGCACTGCTACGGACGGGGACATGGACATCGCCTATTCCCTGCTGCTGGCCGACGCTCAATGGGGCCGCCATACCAATATCCCCTATCGCCAGCGGGCCCTGGAAATGATAGCCGCCATCCACCGCGAAGAGATCAACCCCGTAACCTTTATCGTCATGGAAGCCAATGGCGAAAGACCCTCGAGCCGGGACTATTACGATATGCGCTCCTCGGATTTCATGCCGGATCATATCCGCGCATTCCGGCAGGCGACGGGAGATTCCACCTGGGACAGCGTACTCAATAATAATTATCAGGTATTTCATTATCTGCAGGACACCTACAGTCCCGAAGCGGGTCTCGTGCCTGACTTCATCAAACATATCCGGCTGAGAACCGGTCAGGGCTTTGCAGGCGCCCCGCCCCCGACCCCACGCGGCGACGGCACCGACACCAACGACGCACAGGAAGAGGATATGTCGGCCCTTCCGGCCCAGCCCAACTACCTGGAATCTAAATATGATGGGGCGTATAATTTCAATGCCTGTCGCGTTCCGTGGCGCATAGCGGCCGACTACCTGACCTCAGGCGACAAGAGGGCCGGCGATTTCCTGGCCCGGGTCAACCCCTGGATCAAAACGACTACCAAAGGGAATCCGGATAACATCTCCGCCGGCTACAGCCTCGCCGGGGAAGACCTGCCCCACCGGTATTACGAAGCCCTCTGCTTTATCTGCCCTTTCGCCGTCGCAGCCATGGCCAGCCCGGATAACCAGGATTGGCTCAATAAGCTATGGGACTATATCAATGGCTTCAAGCTCAAAGATTTCGACTACTACGATAACACCATAAAAATGATCGACCTCATTATCCTCTCAGGCAACTACTGGGCGCCGGCGGCCGGCTGACCCGGATTAAGCTTACTCCCGTTCCTGGTCTCTTCGCTGGCCGTCTTGACCAGCAGATCGCCGGACTTGAGGCTATCGCTATACACTTCCATCCTGCCGCCTTCCGAGCGGCCCAGCCGCACTTTCACCCATTCCGCCTTATGTTCGGGCGTCACCCGCACCACAAATACCTGCTCCGTACCATTGACGACGGCAGTGGCCGGCACCAGAAAGGTGCTGTCCTGCGACGGCAGCGGCAGATCAACTTCGGCAACCATTCCTGGCAACAGGGTCTTATCGTTGCTGTACACGTCCATTTCCGTCCTTTCAGCACGGAGACGATTGTCCAGCGCGCCTGCAAGCCTGTTCACCTTCGCCGTGAACTTACGATCGGGTAATGACTTTACAGTAAACTTGACCGCCCCCTGCTGTGCTAAAAAACCGGTATAGGCCTCCGGTACCGATACCACCAACCGCATATGCTTTTGCTCCTGCAAGGTGAACATCGGCAGATCAGATCCCTTGCCGGAAGGGCCTACATACGCGCCTGGATTGACATTCCTCACGCTGATGACCCCATTAAAGGGCGCCCGGACCTCCAGGTATTTCAAGGTCTCGGCAACTTCATTGTAGGCGGATTTAAAGGCTTCCAGCTGGGCATTGTCCGATTTCTGCCGGGCATCCGCCTGGTCGATATCATTCTGCGAGATGGTACCCGGCGTCTTGCTGGTCTCCACGACGCGGTCGTAGTTGGCCTTGCTGGCAATATAGATCGCCTCCTGACTCTTTACCCTCGCAAGGGCGCTGGCCAGCTGGCTCTGGATCTCCGGCGCTTCCATGGTGGCCAGCAGCTGGCCTTCCCTCACTTCGGAACCGATATCCACATATAATTTCTTCACGAAGCTATTGACTTTCGCATACAGGTCCACCTGCTGAAAAGCGATCAGCTCTCCCGGCACATATAGCGTCGTCGAAAGCCGCCCCTTCTGGAGGGACACAGTAGGTATGACGGCGGCGCTATCCTTCTGGCCTCCACCGGCACTGTCACTCTTTCCGCCAGCAGGATTCGATTTGTTACCGCTGTCGGATTGGCTGTCCTTGTTCTTGCCCTCTCCGTCCGAGGACGAACAGCCGCTCAGCACGCCGAGTGCCAGCAGCACCGACGCGAACAGTACGATGGATGAGCGTTTATTTTTCATTGTGTTCATCATTTTCTTTATGTTCATTAATTTTCCTTCGGTTGATCATTCGGGTTATTATTTTTGCCCTTCTTGTCTTCTACTGGGTGTTCATACAAAGACGGTATATAGTGCTTGCTTTCCTTGTCGGCAGGATCGAGCGATGGGGAAACAGTGCTCGTCTTCTTTTGTAGCCAGGCAAAGAACAAGGGCAGAACTAACAAGGCGGCAAAGGTGCTGGCGATCAGCCCACCGATGACCGCACGGCCCAGCGGCGCCGCCTGATCCCCTGCTTCACCGAGACCGGAAGCCATCGGGATCATGCCCACTACCATCGCCACGCTCGTCATCAGGATCGGCCGGAGGCGCGTGCCCGCCGCCTCACGTGCCGCTTTGATAGCATCACCCGTAACCAGCCGGACTTCTTCGGCATTGGTGACGAGCAGCACCGAGTTGGAGATGGATACCCCCACGGACATGATCATACCCATATAGGACTGCAGGTTGAGCGTAGAGCCGGTGAGCATCAGCAGCCCCAGCGACCCCAGCAGTACGGCCGGTACGGTGCTCAAGGCAACCAGCGAGACCTTGAACGATTGGAAGTTAGCCGCCAGCATAAAGTAAATGACGATAATGGCTACTATCAATCCTGTCTGCAGACTGGAGAGCGTGTCGACGAGTACGTTGGACAATCCCCGGACATCGAGGGTAAGCCCGCGCGGCAGCTTGCCCAATGATTTCACCGCTTTCTGCACATCGTCGGTGGCATGCCCAAGGTCCTTTTTCTGAAGATTGGCCGTTACGAACAATTCCGGCACAGCGCCCAGGTCGTCCGCCTCTCCATAAACCGTATCGACCTTCAGCGAAGCCAGATCGTTCAAAAGGGGCCGGGGCTGGTTGGCCAGTACCGGCGTCTCACCGATATCGTGAATACTGGTCATCTGATTTTCAGGAACCTGCACCTGGACAAAATAGGAAAGGTTCGAAGTATGATCCTGCCAGACCTGCTTGTCCGTGAACCGCGAGGAAGACGTCGCTGCGATCAGGGAACGGTTGATCTGACTGGCATTCGCACCCAGCTCGGCTGCCCTTACCCGGTCGATATTGATGTCCACGGCAGGATAATGGATCGCTTCGTCGATCTGCACATCCCGCATGTAGGGAATTTGCTTGAGCTTCGCTACGATGCTGTCTGCATAATGTTCATTTAGCTTCTTCGATTTTCCACTTATGCCGATCTCTATAGGGGTCGGCGAACCCTGGCTGAGGATCTTGTCTGTCAGCTCTATCGGCTCGAAGGATACCTTCAGCTGCGGCATGTCCCTGGCCACATGGGCCCGGAAGTCTTCCTTCAGGTTGTCCATATTCACCTTGAAGTCTTCCGCAAGGCTCGCTTGTAAGACCGCTTCCTGCGGCCCGGCCATGAACAGGTAGATCGGATTAGTAGAGAACTGGCTGCCGTGCATCCCCACCATCGCCGACGTCACCTGCACATTGCTATGTCCGACCATCGTATCTAAGATATGGAGCGCCTCTATCATATAGAGCTCCGTCCGCTCGATACGGGTGCCGTCAGGAGCGCGGAGCCGGACCTGGAATTGACCGGCGTTGGATTTCGGCAATACGTCGCGCCCGATATGCGAGATCATCAGCCAGGCCCCGCCAAGACCTACGACCACATAACCGATGACGATCCAGGAACGGTATTTCAACGTCCGGTCGGTAAACCGGAGAAAGCGATTTCGGAATTTGTCGAAGCGCGGAACTTTTTCGCCTTCCTTATGATGATCGGACTTTTCAAGCAGCTTCTGCTTTTCTTCCACGATGTTGGCCTCATCTTCTGCCGTCAGGCCGGAAGCCTTGAACTCTTCTTCGTCCGAAGCGAATTCCTTATCTCCGTCCTTACGATGCTTTTTCATCATCCAGTTGGCCATCACCGGCACAAAAGTCTGCGCCATCATGTAGGAAGTGATCATACAAAAGCCAATGGCCAGCGAAAGCGGCAGGAACAGCGCGCCGGGGATGCCGCTCATCGAGAAGGCCGGCGCGAACACCGCCAGGATACAAAGTAGGATCAGCAGCTTGGAGAAGGCGATCTCCCGACAGGCATCCCAGATAGCCAGCGATTTCGGCTTGCCCATGTCCAGATGCTGGTGGATATTCTCGATCGTCACCGTCGACTCGTCCACCAGGATGCCGATGGCGAGCGATAGCCCGCTCAGCGTCATAATGTTGATCGTCTGCCCAGCTAAGTTGAGAAAAAAGATGCCGGCGATGACGCACACGGGAATGGTGATGATCACGATCGTAGCGCCGCGGACGTCGCCCAGGAACAGTAATACCATCAGGCCCGTCAGGACCGCGCCGATGGCGCCCTCTTCCAGCAGGTTCTTGACGGCGTTGATCACATATACAGACTGGTCGAATTCATAGGACAGCTTTACGTCCGGCGGCAGCTGGGCCTGGAACCGCGGGATCGCCTTCTTCAGGTCCTGAACGACCTGCCAGGTGGAAGCGGTAGAGGATTTGGTAATCGGCAGGTAAACCGAGCGCTTGCCGTTGATGAGCGCATAGCCGGAGGTAATGTCGGCGGCATCTTCCACCCGGGCCACGTCCCGCAGATAGACATTCTGGACGCCATTGTAATAAATGGGGATATTCTCGAAGTCCTTGACCGTCGCTATCGTGGAGTTGGTAGGCGTAAAATAGTTGAGATTGCCGATCCGGACATTGCCGGACGGTGTAGCCTGGTTGTTCAGGTCCAGCGCCTGTACCAGCTGGTCGACTGTCAGGTTATGCTCCCGCAGCAGCGCCGGGTCAGCCTTGATGACGACCGTCCGGGCATTGCCGCCAAAGGGCGCTGGTGACACCAGCCCTTGAACTGATGCGAACTGCGCCCGCACATATACATTGGCCAGATCCTGCAGCTCGTTGTTGCTTCGCGTGGGGCTGCTCAGCACCAGCTGCCCCACAGGCAGCGTGCTGGCGTCGAATCGCAAAATAAACGGCGGCTGCGAACCCGCCGGAAAGCTGGCCTGCGCCCGGTTGGCATAAGAGACCACCTCCGCCGCAGCCTGTGCCATATTCGTCCCTTCATAAAAAGTGAGCTTGATGAGCGTCAGCCCCTGGATATTGCGGGACTCGATGCTCTTGACACCGCTGACGTACAGCAGCAGGTTGACATACTGCTTACCGAAATAAGTCTCCATCTGGTCGGGCGTGAAGCCGCCATACGGATGGGAGATATAGATCACCGGCAGATTGAGGTTCGGGAAGATATCGATCTTGATACTCCGGATGGCGCTGATGCCGAAAAAGAACAGGCCGGCCACCAACACTAAGACGGTAATAGGTTTTCTGAGCGCAAATCTGATCAATCCCATACAATTCTATTAAAATTCGTTGATGAACAATCCGAAATCCCCGGTGGAAGCCGCCTTATACAGCAGTGCCTGCCAGACATTGGTATCGATGACGTCCCTTTGCGTTTCCGCCTGGTTGAGAAGGAACGCAGCCGTCGTGACATCCACGATGGTGGCCAGTCCGTTCTTGTACAGGGTCTCCTTTTGAATATAAGCATCCGCTGCCGCCTTCACCTGCACCGGCGCCTCTTTGTAGTTGGCCAGGGCATTCCGGATCCGGGTCTGCGCCAGCACCGTCTGGGCCTGCAGTTCCTGACTGATCAGCCCATATTCTTCCTGCAGGCCGGCAGAAGTATATTTCTGCGCTACCACCTGCTCATGCACCCGCAGTGGCGTGGTGAGGTTCCAGAAGACACCCACACCGACCACATAGTTCGCCGTATTGAAGCTCACGCCCTTCAAATAGTTTTGCGTATAGGCGTTGGTGTTGCCATTGCCATAATTGGAGTAAAATCCCGTCCCCCGGTCCTGCCCGATGCCGAACAGGCTAAAGGTCGGGTATTGCAGCGTCCGCAGATATTTGGCCTCTTCGTTGCTGACATTCAGCCGTTCCTGAAAATATCTGAGAACAGGGTGATTTTTTAATGGCTGGGACGGCGTACTGTCCAGCGAAAGCGGAACCCGCGTCACGAAGGCGGAATCCAAAGAGAAATTGTTGCTGTCGGGCGCCGGGATCTGCATCAGCTGCGCCAGGGTATTGGCTTGCTCCTGCTCGGCCTCGATGGCGTTGGTCAGCGCTATCCGCGCGCTGGAGACTTCCGCATTGGCAAGGGACGAGTCCACGCCTGGGTTAAGCCCGCTCTTCGCCCTGGCCGTCGCCACCGTCTGGAAGGCGATCGTCCGTTCCAGGTTGTTTCGCTGTGAAATGATCAGCTTCTGGGTCGCAATAAGGTTGAGGTAAGTCGCCGACACCCGGATGCTTTGCTCGAAACGCTCCTGGTCCAGATCGCTGAGATCCCGGTCGAGCGCCCTTTGGGCTACCGCCGTTTTTTCCTTATACTTCCCGAACTGGAAGAAATCCCAGTTCACATTGGTAAGATACAAGGCGCCAAACGCCGCATTCCAGTTCTGGGTAGCCAACGCCGGTCCCGAAGAAGAAACGGCGGGTGCTTTATATGCGGCATAGGGTCCGTAGTTAGCAGCCACCGTACCATAGTCCTGCTGGAGGGAAAAATTGATATCGGGAAGGTATTCCCGTTTTGTCTCTTCCACGTTCGCCCGGGAAGCCTTTGCATAATTGGCCTTGGCACGTATGGTCCCGTAGTTGTTAAGGGCGTTTTGCACTGCCTGGCGGATCGTCAGCGGCTGCGCCGTAATGGTCCCACCCACCAAAGAAAATGCTATGACCCATAAAAGGCCGAAAAAAAGCTGTTTTGCCATAATAAAGTCAACTGTTTTTAGTCCGTTCGTAGTAAGCCGGCCTATGGAAGCAATGCGGGATGTAAAGGGAGCGAATGATTTTGAAGCAATTTTGAAGCGACTCCCCTGGGCTGGAAACTGATGGCCAAACTATGCAGTCCGCCGCTGTATTGATAAACGATATCAAAATCATTGAGTTCGCAGATCTGGCGCACGATGGCGAGGCCGATGCCGATGGAGTCGCTCCCGGTACTCCCTTTTTTAAACCGCTCAAATAGCTCCTCCGTAGGAACCGTCGGCTGCCGCCCGGTATTGACGATAACAAGCCCTTCTTTGCTGAGCTTCACCCGGATATACCCCCCCCTCCCCGCTCGCCCGGCCATCTTCGCCGGTCGCCTGCCCCACCTCCCCGCCCACCGCATTGTGCCGGATCGCATTGCTGATCAGGTTGGTCAGCAGCAGGTCCGCCAGCGAAAGATGTATCGGGACAT
>JAMFRX010000392.1 GCA_026224995.1 Puia dinghuensis | reverse complement strand
GTTCGACCATGCGCTCGGCACCTTGCGTGGTGTGCGTGGGTATAATGATCCCCGTGCCGTTCAGCTCCCCAACCGTAATCTCGTCTGGTTGCAAAGCAATGCGGAAGGGCAGACCTTTTCGCCTTTCCGGCTGGACATCAAGAATACCAAGGCGACCTGGATGCATTCGCTGCCGCATTCCTGGGCGAATCAGGTGAATGCGCGTAACGACGGCAAACATGATCAGTGGCTGAATGTCAAGCGCAACAGCATTGCCGAATATGCCAATATCCCGCAGACCATGGGGTATCATACGCGGGAGGACCTGCCGTTCTACTATGCTATGGCGGATGCCTTTACCGTTTGTGACCAGAACTTCTGTTCTTCGCTGACGGGCACCAATCCCAACCGGCTGTACTTCTGGACGGGCACGGTGCGCGAGGAGCAGCACGAAGGGTCCCGGGCACATGTTTGGAACGACGATATGGACTATGGCACGCTGAGCTGGAAAACGTTTCCGGAACGGCTGGAAGCGCTGGGCATCACCTGGAAGTGCTATCAGAACGAAATGAGCATCGACACGGGCTTACGCGGTGAGCAGGACCCGTGGCTATCCAATTTTCAGGACAATCCACTGGAGTTCTTCTCTCAGTATAACATCCATCTGTATGCGCTCCATATCAAGGAGCTGAAGGCCCGTGAATCGCAGCTGGAGGAAGAGATAGCTTCCCTGAAAAAGCAGATAGCAGCATTGCCTGCCGGCGATGCGCATATCGACCATCTGCAGAAGGACCTGCACCAGCAGGAGCAGGACCTGGAGAAGCTGAGAAAGCAGCCGGCCCTGACCGCCCCCCTAAAGTTCGAGGATCTGCCGTCCCAGGCGCAGGCGCTGCATCGCAAGGCCTTCGACTCCAATACGGGCGATCCGCATTTTCATGACCTGGAGGACCTGGTCTACCAGGATAACGGTGTCGAACGGTCTATGAAGGCGCCCAAAGGGGATGTCCTGCATCAGTTCCGGCAGGACGTTCAATCGGGTAAGCTTCCTACGGTAAGCTGGCTCTCCGCGCCGGAGAATTTCTCCGACCATCCCACAGCGCCCTGGTATGGGGCCTGGTATGTGAGCGAGGTGCTCGACATCCTGACACAGAACCCCGAAGTCTGGAAGAAGACGATCTTTATATTGGCGTATGACGAGAATGACGGTTATTTCGATCATGTTCCGCCATTTACCGCGCCACATCCCCATAAAGAGGGAACGGGAAAGGTGTCGGCGGGGATCGACACCCGGGTGGACTATGTGACGCTGGAGCAGGAGCTGGAGCGGAAGGGCTTTCCCGAGCCTTTTGACCGGGAATGTTCCATCGGGCTGGGCTTCCGCGTGCCGCTGGTCATCGCCTCGCCCTGGAGCCGTGGGGGCTGGGTCAACTCGCAGGTCTTCGACCATACTTCTACTTTACAGTTCCTGGAGAAGTTCCTTTCGGTCAAGATGGGCCGGGAAGTCAAGGAGCCGAATATCTCCGACTGGCGCCGGATGGTCTGCGGTGACCTGACCTCGGTCTTCCGCCCCTACAAGGGCGAACCCATCCTACAGCCGGAGTTCCTGCCCAAGGACGCGTTCCTGGAAAGCATTCACAAGGCAAAGTATAAGAAGCTGCCAGACGGCTACAAGGCGTTGACCGCCGAAGAGATCGCCGTCTTCAACAAGGGGCCGAAGCAAAGTCCTTATGGGACCCGGCAGGAGCCTGGGACGAAACCGAGCTGTGCGCTGCCCTACTGTATGGTCGTGGACGGAAAGCTCAGCGTGGATAAGCGTCAGTTCGAGATCCAATTTGCCAACGATAACGGGCCTTTTGGCGCTACCACGGCAGGTGCGCCGTTCAACGTGTATGCGCCGGGGAGGTATGCCGTGGCCCCTGGGGCGGATCAGCGGGACCTGTCGCGGACCTGGGCCTATGGGGTCAAGCCGGGCGATATGCTTACCGATACCTGGCCCTTAAGGCAGTTCGAAGGCGGGAAGTATCACCTGCGGGTATACGGGCCCAATGGGTTTTACCGGGAGTTCAAGGGAGATGCGGGTGATCCGGCGGTGAAGATAAGCCTCGGATACAAGCCTGCAGACAGCGGGGGGCTCGCATTGATGGAAGGGGCATCGGTTTTTATTGAAAATAGCGGTGAGGCCTGTACGATAGAGCTCATCGATAATTCGTACGGAGCGGCTTATCCCGACAAGCAGCTGGCCGGCGGGGAGAAGACTTCGGTATGGCTGCCGCTGCAGAAGAGTCAAGGCTGGTATGACGTGACGGTGCGGGTAAAGGGCCGGGAAGGGTTCGAGACCCGGTATGCCGGCCGGGTAGAGACGGGGAAAGCGGGGATCAGCGACCCGGCCATGGCCTGAGGCGGGCGGGGCAGATAGCGCCTTGTGTTCCTGTGTGCCTGCCTGAGCACCAAGCATGGAATCGTGCAGAAGAGTGTATCGAAATCGTACAGTTGGAATGGTGTTGGCGAGGCTAGATGCTGATAATTAATGTGTTGCCTGATTGGCATCGGGTTAGTATATGCATGGGTATACTAACATGAAGCATATGATCTTCAACTACTTCAAGATAGCCTGGCGTAACATGATGAAGAGCAAGGCTTTTTCCTTCATCAACATCTTCGGGCTGGCGGCGGGCCTGGCCTGCTGCATGCTCATCACCGTCTATCTCCTCTACGAATGGAATTATGACAGCTACCAAAAGGACGTAAAGAACCTGTACCAGGTGGAGACGGAGTTCAACATGCAGGGCAAGCAGTTCACGCTGGCGGGAACGCCTGCTCCGATGGCGGCGGCCGTGGTAAGGGATTTTCCCGAAGTAAAAGAGTCGACACGCATCCTGCAGATGACGATGTTCGAGGATAAGACCATGCTCCAGTATACCATCCCGGGAGCGGCGCCGGTGTCGTTCTACGAGGACAAGGGCTTTATGGCGGACAGCAATTTCTTCAACTTTTTCTCCTATCATTTTGTGGAGGGCAACCCGGCTACGGCGCTGTCGCGGCCGGCTACGATCGTGCTCTCGGCGGAGATCGCGCATAAGCTTTTCGGCAGCAGTCCGGCCTTGAACAAGGTGATAAAAATGAGCAGCGGCATGAACGGGGACCACGATCTCACCGTCGCGGGCGTCTTTGAGCCGCTGGATGCGCCTTCCCATATAGATGCGCGATTCTTCATTTCGTTCAACGGAGGTGATTTTGAGCAGATGATGAAGCGGCAGGCCAATGATTACACGACCAACAACATGTTCGATGCTTATTTGCGGCTAAAGCCCGGCGAGACTGCGGCAACAGTGGAGGCGAAATTTCCTGCCTTCCTGGACAAGTATGCCGGCAAGGATATGAAAACTATGGGATTGATGAAGCGTCAGTTCCTTATTCCCGTTAGGGACATCCATTTGCGTGCCGACGTGCCGGGCAATGTGACGCCTCCGGCCAGCAAGACTTCCCTTTATATCCTGGCTTCTATCGCCGCGTTCACGCTGCTTATAGCGTGTATCAACTTCATGAACCTGGCTACCGCAAGATCGGCCAAGCGGTCTTCGGAAGTAGGTATCCGCAAAGTGCTGGGGGCCGTGAAGGGTTCTCTGATCGGTCAATTCCTCGGGGAATCCGTTCTCATGAGTGTCCTGTCCTTTTTGCTGGCCTGGGCCTTTACGGCGCTGCTGCTCCCCGCCTTCGGGATGATCACGGGGCGTCATTTAAGCCTGGGCTTACCGGAGCATCTTTCGTTGCTGGCGGGATTCCTGGGCCTGGCGGTCTTTGCAGGGCTGCTGGCGGGCTTATATCCGGCTTTTTACCTGAGCTCTTTCCAGCCGGCGAAAGTGTTGAAAGGAAAGTTCTCGAATAGCCTGGCGGCGATCTCGCTGCGCAAGGGGCTTGTCGTCTTTCAGTTCATGATCTCCGTGACGCTTATCGTGTCTACTGTCGTGATAAATGATCAGATGCGTTATCTCCGTAACCAGGACCTGGGCTTCGACAAGACGGCCCAGATCGTGATCCCGCTGCGCGGGTCCACCGGTAAGAACATTCATACGTCCCTGGAGACCGAGTTCAAGCGGAATTTGCAGGTGATCAGCGCCGGCACAGCCGCCTACTATCCTGGTCTCAGCAATCCAAGCGACAACCTGCTCTTTCGCGATGGCCATGACAGTCATGAAGGGCAGCGGGTGAGGCTGAACTATGTGGATTACGGCTATATGCCGACCCTTGGCATCAAGGCCGTAGCCGGCCGGATCTTCGCCAAGGAATTCCCCGCGGACACCAACAACCGCATCGTGCTAAACGAGAGCGCCGTGAAATCGCTGGGGTTCGCTACGCCTGCGGAAGCCATCGGCACCAAGGTCAATAGCGCGTTTCAGGGGCAGACCACAAAATTAGAGGTGGTGGGAGTGGTGAAGGACTTTCATTTCGAGGATCTGCATACGCTGATCCAGCCTTATGGTTTCCTGCTCTCCGATGGGGGCAGCTATCTCGTGGTCCATGCGCGGCCCGGGGCGACGGGACCCCTGTTGGCTTCGCTGGAAGCCGCCTGGCACAAATTGGATCCCAACGAGCCTTTCGAATACTCCTTTTTGGATGAAGACTTCCAGAAGAACTATGTGGCCGAAGAACGGCTGTCGGCCCTGATCCAGTATTTTACGATCATGGCTATTCTGATCTCCTGTCTCGGACTCTTTGGTCTGGCTAGCTTCTCCGCGGAGCAGCGGATCCGGGAGATCGGCATCCGGAAGGTCCTGGGCGCTTCCGTG
>JAMFRX010000051.1 GCA_026224995.1 Puia dinghuensis | reverse complement strand
TACTTCCGGCTCGACGGGAACTCCTAAGGGCGTGGTCCTGAACCATAAGAGCTTTATCGACTTCACGGAGTGGGCCACCGATACCCTAAAGATCGGGGAAGATGAGGTCATCGGCTCTTTGTCGCCTCTTGTGTTCGATATCTACAGCTTTGAGCTGTGCATGCTGATGGCGAGGGGGAGCACCATCGTGCTGATCCCCGAAAGCCAGTCCGCCTTCCCGGTGAATATTTTGAAGCTGATGCAGGAGCGATCGGTATCCTTTATCTTCTGGGTCCCTACCATCATGGTGAACATTGCCAATATGGACCTGCTGAGCCGCATGCCGCTTCCCGCGCTAAAGACGGTTTGGTTCGCCGGGGAAGTGTTCCCTACCAAGCAATTCAACTATTGGCAGAAGAACCTGGCGCATACGAAGTTCATTAACCTGTATGGGCCGATAGAGATCACGCTGGACTGCACCTATTTTATCGTCAACCGTGAGCTCAGGGATGACGAGCCCATACCCATTGGCTTCCCCTGCAGGAATACGCATGTCCTGGTCCTGAATGACGAGGATAAGATCGCCGCGGCGGGCGAGCCGGGCGAACTATGCGTACGCGGGACCTCCCTGGCCATGGGCTATTACAACAATCCCGAAAAGACCGCGAAGGCCTTTACGCAGAATCCGCTGAACACCTCCTATCCGGAGCTCATCTACAGGACCGGCGATCTTGTGTATGTGAACGAACAAAAAGAGATCATCTTCAAGGGGAGAAAAGACAGTTTGGTGAAGCACCTGGGCTATCGGATAGAGCTAGGCGAGATCGAGCACGTGATCATCAATACGCTGAAGCTGGTGGAAAACGGCTGCGTGGTGTATAATTTCGCGAAGAAAGAGATCGTCCTCTACTATGAATCGGAAAAGGATATTGCCGTACCCGAAATGAGAAAGCAGATCGGCGGTATATTCCCAAAATATATGATCCCAACGGTCTTTTTGAAGCTGGACCTGCTGCCGAGGAATACCAATGGGAAGATAGACCGATTGTATTTAAGCAACCAGGTCAATCAGCAATGAGACCGGTAACGACCATCGAAGAGATCGGCTGGGGCCTGGAAAAGATCAAGGGCTTAAAAAAGGGGTTGCTGACGAATTTTTTTTTAGATGCGGCGAGGACCCAACTCTGGTTGAACCTGGGGCTTGTGCGATCGGCAGAGATCGGGGAGACGGTCTTTCTCTTCCGGCGGAATCAGGGGTTTTGGAACCTTTTTTTTATTTCCACCAGCCTCGAATCGCTGGAAAAGGACCTGGATACGCTGCAGTCTGATAACACGAACGAAGTGTTTGTCGTGGACCTCCTGGGAAAGGAGGAAATACTTTCGGTACGAGATACCTTTTTTAGGCTGGGATTTAAGGAATATACGGCTTTGTTCCGAATGAGCAGGACAGCGGACCTTCCTGCCGGCAAGGATGTCCCCGATGAGCGGCTTGTTTATGCGGACAGCGAGGATGCCGCCGCGATCTTGTCTTTATTTCAGGAGCATTTCGACCCTTTGTGCGAGCAGGTCCCGTTGCAGGAAGAGATATCCGCCTGGATAGGACAAAAGCAGCTGATCGTATACAGGGGCGATAAGCGCGGGATCGGGGGATTCCTGATATTCGAGCAGACGGGGAAGACGTCCTATCTGCGCTATTGGTTCGTTCACCCCGACCACCGTGAAAAGGGTATCGGCTCGAAGCTGATCTACCGCTTCTTCCGGGAAAGCGATTCCTCGAAACGGCAGCTGTTCTGGGTCATCGGCACTAACAGGAATGCCATCAAACGATATGAACATTATGGCTTCGAAAAAGAGCCATTCTACGACTATATTCTAATCAATTTCGACAAAAAGTATGAAGGAGAAAATAATTAAGATCCTGACCGAGATCAGGCCCGAGTTCGATTTCTCGGAGCAGGTGAACTTCATCGACGCGGGCATGCTCGACTCATTCGATGTGGTCGCGCTGGTGGTCGCGCTGGATACCGAGTTCGGAATCTCTATTGATGGAATGGACATTATGCCCGATAATTTCTCCAGCGTCGGGAAGATCGCGGGCTTACTCCAAAAAAAGGGAGTACCGGAATGAATCTCTCTTTCCATAACAAGAGGATAACCGGTATGCTGACCATTGTGCCTGCGGAAGAGATTAAATTCGAGGACGAGATGGAAAACTATAACTTTTCCACGGCGAAGTCCTTAAAGCTGAAGGCGGCGATGGGCTACAATGCAAGGCGCATCGTGAAAGAGGGGGTGTGTGTTTCCGATCTGTGTATCCACGGATTGAACTATGTGTTCGACAATGGATTCTTAGCCAGGGAGGACATCGATGCGCTTATCCTGGTGACCCAATCGCCCGATTATCTGATGCCTGCGACCAGCAGTGTTATCCAGGGGCATTTTGGCTTGAAACAGGATATGATCTGCATGGATATCAGCCAGGGCTGCGCGGGTTACATTATAGGGATCTTCCAGGCCTTCATGCTGCTGGAGCAGGAGGAGATCAACAAAGTGGTCCTGCTGAATGCGGATGTGCTGAGCAGGAAGGTATCGAAGAAGGACAGGAACAGCAGTCCGCTGATCGGCGATGCGGCCTCCCTTACCATTTTGGAGAAGGCCGAAGGGTCGGGCAGGATCACCGGGAACATAAGGATGGATGGAACGGGCGCCACTGCACTAATGATTCCGGCCGGTGGGTTCAAGCTGCCTTCCAGTGCCGCGACGGCAGAATTAAAAGAGGATAGCGCCGGTAACTTCCGTTCACTGGACAATCTGGTAATGAAGGGCGATGAGGTCTTCAATTTCGTACAGCGCGAAGTTCCACCGATGATAGAACGGCTGCTGGAGAAGGCAGGGGTCGGCAGGGACGAGGTCGACTATTATATGTTCCATCAGCCTAATAAATTCATGTTGAATAAATTAGCCGATAAGCTGAACATTCCCCGCGAAAAAATGCCAAGCAATATCGTTGAGAGCTTTGGCAATTCCAGCGGCGTATCGATCCCAATGGCGATCACCTACAACTTAAAGGACACATTAAAGGACAAGGACTACCGGATGTGTCTGGCGGGATTCGGCGTGGGCCTGACCTGGGCCTCGCTATTAATTACTATTGGACATTTAGATTTTTGCGCAATAACTGAATTTTAAACTATGGCAACTCCATCAAAATTTGACGAGGAATCGGGGATCATCGCAAGGGAACACGTAAATCAGTTCATAAAGAAGGTTGCGGCTAATCTTTCTTCCGAAAAAGGCAACCTGCTCGAGATCGGACCGCAGGAGCGTTCTTTGATCCGGGAATCTTTTGCTAACTTTAAGATCGATACTTTCGACATCGTCGACACGTATGGGCCGACCCATGTTGGAGATATCACGAAGCACAACAGGTCGATCGCCGATGATGCCTACGACTGTGTCGCCGGAATGGAAGTCCTCGAGCACACGATAGACCCATTCGGCGCCGTCAGGGAAATGCGCAGGATACTCAGGCACGGCGGCTATCTCCTTGTTTCAGCTCCCTTGAACTGGCGGATTCATGGGCCTTTGCCAGACTGTTGGCGTTTTACGGAGCACGGCTTCAAGGTTCTTCTCAGGGATTTCGATATCATCGAGATCGATATCCTGGAGACCCCGGGGCGCGACCTGTTCCCGATCCACTATAATGTACTGGCGAAATGCGACAAGTTCAAAAATACCCAGGACAGCGAATTGAAGTTTCGTTTTATTAATTAGAAAATTCAAATTTTATGGCACATAACAGTCCCGAATTAGTGAGAGGGTTGATCGATAAGCTCGACTCTACTAAATTCAATAAGGAGGTTTTCGATAAGACCGGCCTCTTTGTCATACGGAATGCGCTCCCAAAGGAATTGGTGAGCGAGTGGAAAAAAGAATGGGATGAATTTTACGAAAAAAGCCTGGCCAATGGAAGGAACGTGAATGTCAACAACCCGGTAGACCTCAAGGAGGAGCTGCCGGAAAAACTGGCCAAGATCTATAAGAACGACTTTTTACTGGATGTGGCAGAACAGGTATTTGGAAAGGATGTCGCGCTGCTCAATCACCGGTTTGTCATTAAAGATAAATTCAGTCCCGGAGAAGTTTTCCTGCACCACGATTATTGCTATCATATCGGCAACCCGAACAAGGCTTCCTTCTTCGTGCCGTTAAGCTATGCCGGGAAGAAGAACGGCGGCCTGACCTACTATCTGGGGACACATAAGTACGGCTACCTGGGCGATGCCGGCGAGATCGATCCCGACCATTTCAAGGAACAATGGCCGCAGGTCACCCCCGAGCTCGAGCCCGGCGATTTAGCTATAATGAATAGTGTATTATGGCATAAATCCGGGATCAATGAAGCGGGGATCGACAGGATTGTCGCGGATATCATTTATCAGCCGGCCGACGATCCCAGCAGCAAAGAGCTGCTGAGAGGACAGTGGCAGACGGATATTTTTATCCAGCATAAGGATATCGTGAAGTTCTTCAAGACTTCCCGGGTAAAGAAGATCATCGAATTAAAGGAAAAAGTCAAATAACTAATCTAGTAAAGATGGAAAAGTTCGAAAGCGGCATGGCCGAATTATTGGAGGTGGATACCGTGGATGCGTCGGATGTGCTGGAAGGTTTCGAAGCCTGGGATTCCCTTACCTCGCTATCGATAATCGCGTTTATCGATGAAAACTATGGGGTATCCGTTTCTGCCAATGACCTGGTTGCGGCTAAAACGGTAGGCGGCCTGAAAGATCTTGTCTTAACGAAAGCAAAAAAGGCCTAATCAGCATGAAATGTAATGTTTGTCTTAGTTCCGAGATCGATGAGGTCCTTGCCTTGCCCGACTATCCTTTGAACTCCATCTATCTTACCAAGGCCGAGGCGCAAAAAGCGGATAGATACCGGCCCAGGGATTTCACTTTTTATATATGCAGGTCCTGCGGCCATTTTCAGGCGGTATCCGGGGTAAAGCTCGATGAGCTGTACAATGACGAGTACAACTATAACACGCAAAATCCGGGTGTCCAGGGCCGAATAACCTTCTTCCTGTCTCAGCTGAGTAAAATAGAGCATATCCGTTTCGGCCGGGTGATCGATATCGGCTGTTATGACCTCTCCCTGCTGAAAGCTGTGAAGCAAAGGATCAAGGCGGATCACTATATTGGCATCGATCCTTCCATCCCCGGCAAGCTGCTGAACAATGAAGATGGCATCCTTTGTTTCAAGGACTATGCGGATAATGTGGACATCCCGTATTTCAATAAAGAGCTGCCCGACCTGGTGATCTCGGATCAGACCTTCGAGCATATCCCTACCATCAATTCCACACTTGGAAATATTGCCGGGAAGGTAAGCGACAATTCAATTTTTGCCATCAATGTACCCAGCATGGAGGTATTGATCGAAAAGCTGAACTTCCATAACCTGATCCATGAGCACGTAAATTATTATTCGATCTATACGCTCTCGAAACTTTTTGAGCTCAATGATCTTTCTCTCATGGGCTTTACCCTGAACTATGTTTCGACCTGTGGCTTTTTGTTTGGCCTTTTCGTCAAGAACGGCCGCGCGCCCGAGATCAAGCTGGGCCCCAATACTCTGAGCAAGGATTATTTCCTGGAAAAATATGATTTGTTCAAGCTGTTGCTGGAACATACGAACCGGACCATCCGGGAGCTTAAGAACGAGAAGATCGTAGGGTTCGGCGCTTCCGACATCACGACCAACCTCGCCTATTTTATGGACTCGGATCTCTCCTATTTGAGCAATATTCTCGACGATACCGGGTACAAGCAAGGGAAATATTTTCCGTTCCTTAAACCTGAGATAATCAGCCAAAACGGAATGGCGGACCTCGGCGATGCCAATTGTCTGATCACCTCTCCCCAGGCGGCCAGGTATATTTATGCGCGGATAAATACCTTGAACTTTAAAAAGATCATCAACCCCATAGGCCTGCTTTCCTGAAATGAGCGCTCCTTTACATCCTTTTTCCCTGGGCGGCAATGCATATCTCGTAACCGGAGCCGCTTCCGGCATAGGTAGGGCTACGAGCATTCTGCTTTCGGCAATGGGTGCGCGCCTGGTCCTCTGCGACATCAATGTAGGGGGCCTCGAAGAGACGAAGTCCCAATGCAGCAGGTCGGTCACGCTGCTTCCATTGGACCTGACCAGGTCTTCTCTCATCAAGGATGCTATGCTGGAGGCTGTCGCTGGCGCCGGTAAGCTCAATGGATTTGTTCATGCTGCGGGAAGGCCGTATATCTCTCCCTTGAAATCCATAAGTGAAGAAAAATGTACGGAGGTCTATGCCCTTAATACCTACGCGGCCCTTGAGCTGGCGAAAGCATTTACCAACAGGAATATCTATGCTGGCGAACGAGGCTCCATTGTCCTGGTATCATCGGTCTATGCCCTGGTGGGCTCGGCAGCGAATGTCGGCTATGCCATGAGCAAGGCGGCACTCACGGGGATCACGAAATCTCTTTCCATCGAGCTGGCCCCTAAGAAGATCCGGGTGAATTGCGTGGCGCCTGGTTTTATCCGGACGGCGATGATGGATAAGGCAGGAGCCCTGTTCAACGATGAGCATTCCCAGCTTTTAGAAAAGATGCACCCCCTGGGCCTTGGCGAAGCGCAGGACGTGGCAGGCGCGATCGCCTTTTTATTATCCGACGCCTCCAGGTGGATCACCGGCACGATACTACCTGTAGACGGGGGGTTCACGGCCCAATAGAAGGACATGGATGGAAATAAGGAATACATTCTAATTACGGGAGCGACTTCGGGCATAGGCTGCAGCATTGCGGTCAACTTATCCAGGAGCTACAATCTTATCCTGCATGGGCGGGACGAGGAGAAGCTGGAAAAGACGAAAGCGCTATGTGATCAAGGCAAACACCTGGTGCTGTACAGAGCCGATCTGGCCGCTTCCGGTGAGCTGGAGTCTTCTTTAGCCGGGCTTATCACCGAACAGGGCTTGCAGATAGCGCACTTTGTGCATTGCGCAGGCTACATGAAAATGCTTCCGTTAAAGGTCCTGACGCTGGAGACCATCCAGCGCTCTTTTGCCGTTAATGTCATTGCCGCTACCCTGATCGTCAAGGTATTGACCCAGCGAAAAGTAAATAATGCCCTGAAGAGCGTCGTCTTCATCAGCAGCAATATCAGCAATTTCGGGGCGAAAGCGTTTAGCGCGTATGCCGGTTCAAAGGCGGCTTTGGATGCGGTCATGAAATGCCTGGCCGTCGAGCTGGCGCCAAAAGTGCGGCTCAATTCGGTACTGCCCGGCGCGATCCCTACCGAAATGACGAAGGATATCTTCGGGAACAAGGAAGTGGTGGATCGGATGCTGGCGGATTATCCGCTTGGCATGGGTGAAGCCGGCGATATTTTTGAAATGGTCAACTTTCTGATCTCCGACAAGTCCAGGTGGATCACGGGACAGCAGTTCGTAGTCGACGGAGGGAGGTCTATCAATCTTTCTGCCTGAGCCATGAATCCCCGGGTAGCGATAACAAGAGTTCTGAATCAGCCGATAGACTCCAACTGCTATATCATCGGGAAGCCCGGGGAAGATCGATGCATCCTGGTGGACCCGGCTCTGGGCGAAGGGCCGGAACTGGCGCTTCTCCTGGCAGAGCTGGGGTTAAAGCCTGAATATATCATCCTGACCCATGAACATTTCGATCATATCAGCAGCGTCGAACAGATGAGAGAACGCTACGAGTGCAGCGTGATCGCTTCAGCCAAATGTTCGGCCAACATAACCGATCCAAAGAAGAACCTATCGCTGTTTTATGACCAAAAAGGGTTTTCCTGCGCCCCCGCGGATCTCGTGCTGGAGATGGAGGAGCAGGCATGGGAGTGGCGCGACATACCTGTTCATTTCTTTTATACGCCGGGACATTCAGAAGGCGGCATATGCTTCAGTATCGACGACAACCTGTTTACAGGTGATACGTTGATGAGCGGATACAAGCCGGTTACAAAATTGCCGGGAGGCAGCAGAGGAGAGCTGGAGCGAAGCGTAAGGCTGTTGATTGACAAATTCGGCAGCGAAACCAATGTATTTCCCGGACACGGGGCAGTGGGTAAATTATCTGCATTTAAATTATGAATATCATCATCGTCGGTTCCGGCGCCGTCGCCGCTGAGCTGACATCTTACATAAAGGACCATAACAAACATGTCGACCGGGAACACCGGCTGGATATTTTGGGGTACCTGGATTCGGAAGAGAATGTGCAGAAGTACTGGGCGAAGTATAAGCTCGAGAAGCCTGTGCTTGCGAGCGTAGATACCTATGAGGTTAAAGAAGACGTTTTTTTTATCCTCGGCATCTCCAATATCCCATTCAGGGAGAAGATGATGACTGCATTGAAGGCCAAAGGTGGCCGGGTCGTCGGCTTTACGCACTACAATTCCATCATTGCCGATTCGGCGACCATCGGTTCGGGAAACATCATCTACCCCAATTGCATAATCGGGCCCAATACCACCATCGGTAATAATAACCTTATTACCGCCTATTCCTTTATAAGTCACGATTGCAGTGTTGGGAACAGCAATTTCCTCTCCACGGCGGGACTGAGCGGCAATGTGACTATCGGCAACAACAATTACTTTGGTATTCGAGCGACCGTCCTGCCGCATGTTTCTATCGGGAATGACAATACCATCCAGGCTGGCATGATCGTAGATAAAGATGTTGCGGACAATGCCGTGGTATTTCACCGGTTCAAAGAAAAGGTGATCGCAATAAAAAGCCCCTCCGGAAATGAATAATGCACGGCCTGTCCTCAGTATAATATGTCCGACCTATAATCACGAAAAATTCATTGCAGAGACGTTGGAGGGGTTTTTAATGCAAAAAACAAAATACCCTTTCGAGATCATTGTGCATGATGATGCCTCTACGGACGGCACGGCTTCCATCGTAAGGCAATATGAAGCGAAATTCCCCGATCTTTTTGCCAATATTTATCAAAGCGAGAACCAGTTTTCCAAGTCGATACTTAGCGTGACCAAAATAACTTTCGGTGCCGCCCGTGGCAAATACCTGGCTCTATGTGAAGGGGACGACTATTGGACAGACCCCTTGAAAATTGAAAAGCAGATCGATTTTTTGGAGGCGAATCCGGAATATACGGCCTGTGCGCATGCCGTATATGAATTATCTGAGCACGGCAAGGAAATCAACCAGGCGACCACGGAACCCCGAACCTACACTATAGAAGATCTGGCGGAACATGGAAACTTTCTGCCGACGACGTCTTCTGTTTTCAGGAATACATTCGAACCGATACCCGATTGGTTTAGTTTGGCTCCCATAGGGGATTTCCTGGTCCATATGGTTAATGCTTCCAGAGGGAAAATCTACTATATGCCGGAGCCTATGGCTGTCTACCGGAAATTCACCGGGTATCACGGACCGCAAACGCTTACAAAAAGATACCTCCAATTGTACAAAACCCTGGATGTATTGATCGGCCGGTTCAACGATGAGAAGATCGACAGGCTCCTGAGGCGGCAGCAGGCCAAGTGCATAGTATATTGGTATAACAATGATGCCGGGGAGATCGTAAGCGAGCAGGCCCCGCTGGTAAATGAGGTGTTGGAGATGGTTATGATAAAGACCACCCTGCATATGGCGAGGTTCAAGCTCCCGTTCCTTGTTGCCTCGGTGATTAAAAAAATATCCCTCCTCCTCAGGCATAACCCGGTTGTGAATAAGCTTGATTCCCTAAAAACAAAAGGCAAGTGAAGATAGTTCATATTTCGACCCTGGAAGATGGCGGGGCGGGCATAGCGACAATTCGACTGCACGAAGGATTGATAAAAAAGGGGATAGATTCGACTTTTTTGTGCGCGATCGCGAAAGGGCATTCCGCTTTGACGCGGGTCGCAGAGGAGCCAGATCCCACGCTGTTACAAAGGATTGCCTTACGCGCGGGGGTCACTGTTTTCGATACCGTAGAGCACGAACGAAAAAAGATCAAAAGCTGCAGGGGCGATTACGAATATTACAGCTTACCCATTTCCAGGTATCGGCTGGAAGAGAACGAACACGTATTGAGCGCGGATGTCATCCACTTTCACTGGGTATCCAATTTCGTTAACTTCCCCACGTTCTTTACGCTAAAAAAACCGGTGGTCTGGACCTTCCATGATATGAACCCCCTGTTGGGCGGGTTCCATTATAGCGCAGACCTGCTGAAGAACATGGAGAATGCGGAGCTCATGCGGATCGAAAGACGGTATAAGCAAATCAAAGCGGATGCTACCGCGAAAGCGAACCTGAATATTTGCGCTCCTTCCCGATGGCTTTATGAAGTCTCGCTGGCGGATGAGACCATGGGCAGGTTTCCCCATCATCATATCCCAAATGGGCTGGACACAGAGGTCTTTACTCCCTATCCCCAGGATATGGCCCGGCAGGTTTTCGGGCTGCCGCTAAAGAAAAAGATCTTCGTTTTCGTGAGCGCGAATATCGCCAATAAAAGAAAGGGCTTTCACCTGCTGGAAGAGGCCGTTGCCGGGATCCCGCCGGAGGCGGATTTTTTGGTAGTGGCGTTAGGGTACAATCATTTGGCCGCCAAGGACCCACGCATCGTCTTCCTCGAACCGATACACGATGAGCCGCTGCTGCCTCTTTTGTTCTCTGCTGCCGACGTGTGCGTGATCCCGAGCGTGGAGGATAATCTACCCAATGTTATGCTGGAGTCTTTATCCTGCGGCGCCCCCGTTTTGGGATTTCCCATCGGCGGCCTCAAGGATACGATCCGGGATGGGGTTGACGGATTCCTCTGTCCGGCTGTTTCGGCCGAGGCGCTGGCCGCCACGATGATCCGCGCTCTGGGAGCCAGCCTCGACCGGGCGGAGATCAGGGAGAGCGCCAAAAAATTCGATGAGTCTGTTCAGGCCAGCAGTTATCTGGCTATATATAATTCAATATCCTGATCCATGCTTTTCAATAGCTTTGTATTCGTAGAGCTATTCCTGGTAACCTTTGGGCTATATTATATACCAAAGCTATCGAGATACCAGGTGGTGCTCCTGATCGTTTCCAGCCTGGTGTTCTATGCTTATGACTCTCCGGCCCTTTTGCTATTGCTGCTTTTTTCCGCATGCCTCAATACGGTGGTGAGCTATGCGGTGGCACGGGGATCCATCTACCGCAAGATCATTGCTACGGCAGGAGTAGCGATCAATCTGCTCACGCTTATCTTCTTCAAATACAGTCCGCTCTTCGCCCATAGCTTCTTCAATTCCAACGACCCGATAGGGCATTTCCTGGTTACCATCCCCTTGCCGATAGGCATCTCCTTTTTTACCTTCGAGGGAATCAGCCTGCTGGTGGATGTCTATAAGGAAAAGTCTTTTAAGAATACAGACGTGATACCGGCTTCGTTCGCGGCGCATGCCCGCAACACCCTCTTCTTTATCTCCTTTTTCCCCCACCTGATAGCGGGCCCTATCCTGAAAGCGCATGACTTCTTGCCACAGATCGGCAGCAAGACGATCAGGGACATCAATTGGGAACGGTGTTTCAAGAACCTGCTGACCGGTTATTTCTTAAAGATGGTGGTAGCAGACAACCTGAAGGATTTTACTTACTGGATAAGCTTCCCCTATTTTCAGTCCATGTCGACGATCACCCTGGTGGTGATGCTCTTTGGCTATTCCTGTCAGATCTTCGCCGATTTTGCGGGCTATTCCCTGATCGCCATCGGGCTGGCAGGGCTCTTTGGCTACCGGTTCAACGACAACTTTAATTTCCCTTATATCGCCACTTCCTTCAAGGAGTTCTGGAAGAGATGGCATATCTCTTTGTCGTCCTTCCTCATGGAATACCTGTACTTCCCGTTGGGCGGCAACAGGAAAGGGAAGGTTAGAACCTATGTCAACCTCATGGTCACCATGGTCCTGGGTGGACTTTGGCATGGGGCCGCGATCAGCTATGCCGTCTGGGGCGGTTTTCATGGGCTGGCGCTGGCGTCGGAACGGTTCCTTACCGATCGGGTGAAGTCCCGGCCTTCGCGGCTGCTTGCTTTCCTGAAAGGCCTGATGGTATTTTGCTTCGTGACGCTGGCCTGGCTGCTATTCAAGCTGCCACGATTCAGCGATGTCATACAGTATATGGTATCCCTGAAGAGAAATTTCTTTATCGGAGACAGGTATGACCTCATAGCTTATATCTTATTGTATTCCTCGCCGGTGGTGCTCTATCACCTGCTCTATCTCGTGAAAGAGAGAACGAGCTTTTACCGGGTCTGGAAGCTGGACTATATGCTCTATGCCCTGATGTTCTTCCTGATCCTTACGAACAGCGGCTCCACAGGCTCCTTCATCTACTTCCAATTCTAACGCCCCGGATGATAAAGAAAACACTGATTTCCTTTCTGCTGCTGACGGCGCTCTATATCATGGGTGTCCGGCTGATGATGCCTTTCCCAAAAGCGGCCCAGCACCAGTGGCAGGATAACGCCATAAAGGCGCAGGATTATTTGTACCAAAAAGGCGCCGGCAGCAGGAACGTCCTCGTCGGATCGTCGCTGTCCTGCCGGATATTGACGGACAGCCTGGTCAATTTTACCAATTTAGCGCTCAACGGCCAGAGTATCTTCGACGGGCTGGCCATCATCGACCACAAAAAAGAGCTCCCTGTAAATGTGTTCATCGAACTAAATATGGTCATGCGGGGAGAGAACAAGATCTTCACGGGGAGCCTGTTCCAGCCGATGCTTTTCGTTATGCGGGATAAGCTCCCCGCTCTGAGGGATGGATATCAGCCCCTGGGATTGGCCGGAAAGCCGGTGTCCGCCTGTGTGCAGACCTTGCTGTCGGCGCTCAAGTCCAGGCTGATACGGAAGAAGCCGGAGGCTGTCCCCCCGGCTATCGCGGCCACGGGCCAGGAACCCGCTGCGCAGACGTCCACCGTGCAGGCGCCGGTGAAGGTCAATCTTAGCGACGGGCTTTTTCTCCGCCTGCTCAAGATACAGGAAGACAATTACAGCAAGGCGGCCGATTCGGCGAGCCTTTACCGAAACCTCAACGAGCTGGCGCGGTATGTCGATGGGCTTCGAAGCAAAAATGTGAACGTCTACTTTTTCGAGATGCCCATCGATGCGCATCTCAGCGATCTCCCCCTGGCCAGGTCGATCCGGGATGGCTTTCATCGTATTTTTCCCCCCGGCAAATATGTCTATATCCCCCAGCCGGATTGTACCGGGTACGAGACTTCTGACGGCCTGCACCTGCGGGACCCGGACGCGATACGCTATACTTCCTATCTTAAATCCAGGACAGCTTCCCTATGAGCAATAAGATCGCTCTGTTTTTCGACCGGACCTACATCGACGCGCACCATTGCTTTATCGAGCTGGCCAGCCAACTGGCGACCAGCGGCTTCGACGTAGACCTCTACATGGTGAGCAGTCCCTATAATACGCAGCCTTTTTTCGAGCAGCATAACATCCGCATCCTCTCCTTCCCGGTATCCCGGTTCGACAAGACGGAATACTGGCTCAAGGCGCTTTATTCCGCGGACCGCAGGTACAAGGCCATCATCGGGACGCCTATTGCCGGCGTGTGGCTGGCTTATAAGACTGCCAGGCTTCAGCGGATACCCTATTACTATCTCGCAGACGAGCTGGTAGCGCATATCCTTTCCAATAGTCCGGCGGGGGAGCGTTCAAGGCTGGAAGCGCAAAACTACAAGGCCAACAAGCATGCTGCCGCCACTATTGCCTTGAGCGAAGAGCGCTACCAGGTCCAGCGGGCCCTGCACCGCATCGACTACCCACACGACCATATTGTGATCCCCAACGCCCCTGCCGGCGATGCCGTACGATTGAAGAGCAACTATTTCCGGGATATCTTCGGCATCGAAGACCGCAAGCCGATATTGCTGTTCGCCGGGACCCTCAACTGGAACCTGGCGAAAAAGATCTATGAGGAGACCAAGACTTATGGCGAGAGAGACTATCACCTGGTCTTTCAGACCCGGACCTCCGGGCTCATGGGAGAGAACGACCATCCCTTCATCAAGGTCTCAACGAAGCCTATACCCTCCGCTATGATGAACTATGCCGTGAGCTCCACCGATATCGGATTGGCACTCTACGACAAGCATTCGGTGCATGAGACCAACAATGGGTTCACCGGCGGGAAGATAGGCACCTATCTTAAAAACCAGCTGCCGTTGATCATTGGCAGCGCGGAAAACCTCCGACTCTTTGAGAACGAAGGTGTGGGTGCATACTGGGACGGCGACACAGACTTCGACGCTATCGCCCTGCGGGTTATCCGAAACATGGAGACCTACAGGAAGAACATCCCGGACTTCTATCGCAAGACCCTGCAATATGAATTCCACTTTGAGCAATTAAAACAACACCTGTACCAATCCATAAAGTAACTAGCATATGATCACCGTAGGAAGCACCAATTCCCAGACAAGGGATCAATGGATCAGGAGCACGCTTGCCAGGATCCCGGCGGGCTTGCGGCTGCTGGATGCCGGCGCCGGACAATGTCCTTATAAACCAGCCTGTGCCCACCTGGAATACATCTCCCAGGACTTCGGCCAATACGATGGGAAGGGCGACGTCGGGATGCAGACTGGCGAATGGGATAATTCCAAGCTGGACATCGTATCGGACATCCTGAACATCCCGCTGCCGGATGCGTCCGTGGACGCCGTTTTGTGCACCGAGGTATTCGAGCACATCCCCGACCCCATACTGGCGATCAGGGAGTTTAGCCGGCTCATCCGGCCTGGGGGCTATCTGATCATCACGGCCCCATTCTGCAGTCTCACGCATTTTGCTCCCTATCATTTTTATACCGGCTTCAATCGTTATTTTTATGAGAAGCATCTGCCGGACAATGGCTTCGAAATCGTCGAGCTGAAGGCTAATGGTAATTATTTTGAGTACATGGGGCAGGAGGTCCAAAGGATAAAAGAGATGGGCGAACGTTACTCGGACGGCAGCTATAGCTTCCTGGACCGGATAGCCGTTCGGGGAGTGCTTAGCCTGCTGCGAAGGCTGAGCAGGAAAGACAAGAATTCGGCCGAGCTGCTCAACTATGGCCTTCATATTTTCGCCAGGAAGCAGGCCGCCTAAATTTTCAATAATGATACGAACACTAAAAAAGGACTTATTCGAGAAGTACTCCTGGTACAACTATCACAAGGCCCGGCGGGCTTTTGAAAAGGCGGTCCCGTACAGGAATTTCCTGCCGGATGAAGCCTTTCAGGAATTTATAGACCGTTACGGAAAGATTCCCGCCGCGCCTGCGCAGGATTATAGTCTCGGCGGCATGGAAAAGCTGGCTGCGGAAAGAATTGACGATATCGGCAAGAGAATAAATTTCAAACCTGCATCTGTACTGGAGATAGGTCCGGGAGCCGGATTTGTGCTGAAAAAGTTCAAGGAGCAGGGAGTCGCGAAGGTCTCGGCGCTGGATATCGTCGATAGCCTCCATCCCGAAGTAAAAAAGGCCGGCGTTGAAATGGTCCTATCCAGCGCGGACGATATGCAGGTCATACCGGACAAAAGCTATGAGCTGATCATTAGCTGGAGCGCGCTGGAACACATTCCGAATCCGGGAAAGGTCTTCAACGAATGCCTGCGCATCCTGAAACCCGGCGGATATTTGCTGATGCAGTTCGGCCTGCTGTATTACAGTCCCTGGGGCTATCATCATTACTCCGTAATAAAATCCGCATATCTTCACATCCTCTTCCCGGAGCACCTTATACATGCCTATGGCAAGGAAAAGAAAGGCGAAGGCTATGCCGGATACCTGCCCTGGACAAACGGGGAGCCCCTGGAAGCGTATGACTGGGCGAAGAAAGGCCTCCCTTACGGGTACCTGCTATGTGACTATGCCTCCGGATTCGATATCTCTCGCAGCTCCGTTATCAGCCGTTATCCCGAGATCTTTAAATCCAAAGGCGTCTCCTTCGAGAGTTTTTTTGTCGACTGGATACGTATAGCCGTACGTAGAATTCCTTGATTATGACCTCCTGTAGCATCGTTATCCTTACTTACAAGGGGAAACATCACCTGGAATGGCTATTGCCGACCTTAAAGGAGGCGATCCGTAATTACAAGGGTAAAGCTGCCATCGATGTGCTGATCGTAGACAATGGATGCGATCCCGAGACAAGGGATTTTTCCATCGGGAGCTTCCCGGAATTGCAATACCTGTTCTCGCCCAAGAACGATTACCTGTTCTCCCTGAATGAGGTGATCGGGGGCATCTCCTCGGATTATATTCTCTTGCTCAACGACGATATCCGGCTGGATAAAGAAATGCTCAACGAGCTGCTTCCGCTGATGGAGCAGGCCGACGATACACTCTTTGGCATTTCCTGCAAGAACCTGGACTGGGAAGGAGAGCATACTTTATCCGGTGTAAGAGCCGCTTTTTATAGACGCGGATGGATGTCGCATCATTACCTCGATCCGGGCGAGACCGCTACCAAATATACCTTGTATCCAGGTGGAGGGTCGTCAATCTTCAGGACAAAATATTTCAATGCGCTCGGGGGTTTCGACACCCTGTACCGGCCGGCCTATTGCGAGGACACCGATCTGGGTATCCGGGCCTGGCAGCAGGGCTGGAAGGTGGTCTATCATCCCGATGCCTTTGTATATCACAGGGAAGGCGGATCTACCAAGGACTATCATAAGCACGACAAGCTGGAACAAATGATCTACAAGAACCAGATATTGTGCATGGTAAAAAACACAAGGCAGCCGGGTTTCCTTTTCTGGTTCTTTTTGATGTTGCCTTACCGGCTGGCATACAATTTCTTGTATAATAGAAATTACTATAAGGCATTCCTCCAGGCGCTCAAGGAAATGCCAGGGGCTTTCTCCAGGAGAAAAAAGGCAAAAATAGTTGCGAAGGACAAGGACTGGATGGACTTGCTCGATACGCCGTATATATTCAGGGACTAATCTATCTGCAAAAATGCTGTTTAATTCGTTTTCCTTTTTCATCTTCTTTCCTGTTGTAACGCTCCTTTATTTTATTTTGCCGTTTCGGTATCGATGGTTTCACTTATTGCTCGCGAGCTGTATCTTCTATTGCGCCTTTGTTCCCGCATACATCATTATCCTGTTCTTTACGATCATAATCGATTATTTCGCAGGCATTCTGATCGATAGAGAAAAAGGAAGGAAGCGTAAATGGTGGCTCGTCGCGAGCTTAATATCCAACATCGGCGTTTTGGCGGTATTCAAATACTATAATTTCTTTATCGACAATGTAAACGCGCTTTTGCACCTGAGCCATCTTTCGGCAGGATCGTTGCCGATCCTTAGGATCTTGCTTCCAATAGGCTTGTCCTTTCATACTTTCCAGGCTATGAGCTATACGATCGAGGTGTACAGGGGCAACTATCCACCGGAGCGGCATTTCGGCATCTATGCTTTGTACGTCATGTTCTTTCCTCAGCTGGTAGCGGGTCCGATAGAGCGACCTCAAAATATCCTTCCCCAATTACATGAAGAGCATAAGCCGAACCCTTCGCTGATCGGCAGCGGGCTGAGGTTGATGGCCTGGGGATATTTCAAGAAAATGGTCATTGCAGACCATCTTGGGATGTACGTGGACAAGGTTTACGACACGCCGGGTCAGTTTGGCGGATTTCCGACACTGATCGCCCTGGTCTTTTTCGCTTTTCAGATCTATTGCGACTTTTCCGGTTATACCGATATTGCGATCGGCTCGGCAAGGGTAATGGGCTATGACCTCATGAAGAACTTCGACCGACCCTTCATCAGCAAAAATATGACGGAATTCTGGCGTAGATGGCACATATCGTTGTCGACCTGGTTCAACGACTATCTATTCACTCCGCTGGTAATTGCCAAAAGGAACTGGGGGAAGGGAGCCGTGGTCTTTGCTTTGCTGATCACCTTTTTTATCAGCGGATTTTGGCATGGCGCGGGATGGACCTTTCTGATCTTTGGACTGCTTCATGGCATCGCGATCATCTTTGAATTCCTGACCAAGAAATTCCGACTCCAGCTTTCCACGAGAATTCCCGCTTTCCTTTATGGCCCTGGAAGTCAGCTGCTCACCTTTGCCTACCTCTGCTTCACCTGGATATTTTTCAGATCCCAGAACATACATGTCGTGCTTACCACGATCAAAAATTGTTTCAGGGGTTACGACTGGCGCCATCCCGGATTTACGACAAATATCGTGAACAGGTACGATTTTTACGTTTCGATATTTTTCACGCTATCGCTGATCCTCCTCGAATTCCTTTTGTTCAGCCGTAACGGACGTCAGAAATTCCTACAGTTCAATCTCGGCGTTCGATTGGCTTGTTATATTTTGTTGTGTTTGGTTATCCTCTGTTTTGGGTTATTCAACCATAGCAGGTTCATTTATTTCCAGTTTTGATGAAACCATTGATCTTTAAAATAGCAGTTATCTTTATCGGGGTTCTGATCGGGTTCCAAATTGTTTTTGGATCCTTTTTCCCGAAGCTCGTATACGGCATTCAAGATACCAACCTTATCCGATGGCATCAGTTCTATACGGAAAACTCCAGTGCGGAATTGGTGTGTTTGGGAAGCTCAACGATACTTCGCCACTGCAATCCGGATGTCATTTCAGCGATAACGCATTTAAAGACCGAAGACATCGCCATTCCATCTGCAAGAGCCGATTTCTTCGAGCGACTGTATGAAGACTACCTGAAAAGGAATCCGAGGCCGAAGGTATTGCTCGTCAGCATCAACCCTGTCAACCTGGACAGCGTGTCCGTTGTACCCTATCCGGAATATTTCTATCCATTTATAGGACGATGGGATGAGGTTTCAAAAGTAAAGGCGTTTGACCTGATGAAATATAATAAGGCATTCGGCTATTTTTATTTCAAGGACATTTACCTCGACATGAAGCAAAACCCGGACAGGCAGATGCATATACATGGGTTTTTGCCTCAGCTGAGCGACACATGGAATGGAAAGCTGGAGCTTTTTATGGGCAGGTATCCTCATGGGTTTACTTTAAATTTCTATCAGCCTGAGCTGGAAAAGATATTCAAATTGATGGCAGCAGAAGAGAAAGCCGGAGTCAGGTGTATCGGCGTTATTTCGCCGGAGTACCAGGAGGTCTGGAAATATGAGAACAACAGGGCATGGATATTCCAGAAGATCAATGAGCTGGCCGCCGCTTATCATGCGACGGTCCTGAATTTTGACGATAGCGCTTATTCGCCTTGCTTGAAGAAGAATTTGTTTTATAATTCGCAGCATCTTAATCGCGCCGGGGCCGACATTTTTAGCAAAGATCTGGCTGATTCGATCCTGAACTATTACCCCACAACGCTTAGAAATTAGTATATTTCAATGCCTGAAGCAAACAAATACGATATACTGTTCCTGGTAGATGGCGGGATTGGAAATGTCCTGGAGGCCCTGTATGCGGTCGAATATTGTATTGACCGGGGGAAGAAGACAGGAGTATACATCCATACGCTTAGCAAATCGTTTGTAAATTTCTTGAGGAAGAGCTATGGCCCGGAAGTCATACTTTCATCCATCGACGGGGTATCTACCGTTAACCTGGTCCATTCGTTCACGTATTATGATCGCTTTGAGCTTAGTTACGACAACTATTTTTATATTCACCCCGATCAGGTCAGCAGCGAGCATGCAAGCGAAACGGAGCAGTATCTATCGGTTGCGAGAGCTTTATTTCCCAGCGATCACAAGACAGGGAATAGCCTGCGCTACCTGGCCGAAAATCATAGCGAAAGGGTGAAGCAGGCGACGCCCGAGGATAGGGTCGTGTTATATCCGGGCTGCAGCGCTGCATTTTCGAGCAAGAAATGGCCCTATTTCATGGACCTGATAGGCAGGATGGGCAAGAACCAGACGATGGTGATCGGCGGAAAAGAAGACCTTGATTTTCAATTTTCCTATTACTATCCGAAATGGATCGCTTCCTGGGTCCCGCAGAAAATATTGAACACCCGGGTTTTCTTTAATTTTTTAAAGGGCAGCCGTTTGTTGAAAAAACATGCCCATTTCACGGGAATAGACCGGCTGGAAAATGCTTATTTCAATGTTTTCGAATGGGAAGAGCTGGTCGCGATTTTCAGGAGGTGCCGTTTTTTTATAGGGAATGATGGCGGACTAATGCATTTAGCTGCCTGCTGTGGCGCAAGAGGCACGGCGTTATTCGGCCCCACTTCCATTGAGAAGAATAAGCCTGTCAGCACCTTAATGGAAGTCGCTTTTCACAAAATGGAGTGCCAGCCTTGTGCCTTCAAGACAAAAGGCATCAACTATACTTATGGGATGATAGCGTGCCCGCATCAATTGGGCTGCCTTTATTCCCTGACGGTAGATGACGTAATGAAGAACATCCCGGAAACGCATCTGCCAAAACAGCCATGAGGAAACTTGTTGTGTTCACCTTCGATTATGAGCTCTTCCTCGGAGATCGCAGCGGGCCACTGGATGGTTGCCTTCTCGAACCCACGCGGCGGCTGCTGCAGCTATTCGGGGAGTTCGGGTTCAAGGCCGTCTTCTTCGTAGATACCGTTTACCTCATGCGTCTCCAGGAGTTAGCAAGGCAGCACCCGGCGGCCGCCACCGACTGGATGAAGATCCGGGAACAGCTGAAGACCATGGCCGGAGAAGGGCATTATCTTTTCCCCCACGTACATCCGCACTGGCTCGATGCCGTCTACCTGCCGGAGGAAAACCAGTGGTCGCTGAAGGACCTCCGCTACTATCGCTTTTCCGCGCTTGACACGGAGCAGCAACGGGACCTGTTCAGCCGGTCTGTTGTGCTGATCCGCGAAGTCGTCGGCGAGGAGCAGATCATCGATGGATATCGGGCCGGGGGCTGGTCCATACAACCGTTCGGTGATTTCCGACCCCTCTTTCTGAAATATGGGATAACACAGGAATGGAGCGTAATACCCGGAAAATATCATTTTTCTGATGCGCAGCAATATGATTTCAGGACGGCGCCGGCCGGCCGGCCGGTATACCGGTTCGACGAAGACCCCTGCCTGCAGGCGGAGAACGGACCCTTTACGGAATGGACCATCTCTACTCTAGCCCTGAGCCGCTTTGAAAAATGGCTGGATTTTAAGGTCAATGGCTTTATCCACCGGTTTATCCGCAAGCGGGCTTTCAAGGGCTCCACCGTCTCATCGACTATGGAGAAAGAGGGTGATGTGCTGGCGGCGCCGGGCCAGATAAGGGGAATCGCCTCGTTCGAAGGATTGAACGCATTTACCCTTATAAAATACCTTGGCCTGATCCGCCGTGCTTCTTATTTCCAATTCATTAGTCATCCCAAGCTGATAACCGACCTTGAATTCAACATGGTCAGACGCCTATTCCGCGCCCTCCGGAAAATGGGCGGGGTCGGCACCGATCACCGGCAGATGCCTTCCTGAAAAAACCCTGATGCCCAAACTGAACAAACGATATAAATTGCTGAGCATCCATCCCAGGCGCCAGCACAACTTTGAACAGGCGGCCGTGCTGGCAGAGACGTTTGGCGAAGACTATCTTCACGTGACGGGCGCCTATTTCGATCCGCGGCTGGTGCGGTTTGCCGGCCGATTCTTTCCGCGGCTGGCCAGACCCATGGCCAAAAGAAGCTATAAAAGACTTCCCCGCAGCCGTGTGGCGGTTTTGTCGCCATTTATCGAGGTGAAGAAGCTGTTACTTAAGTGGCAGGGTAAGCCGCTCGATTTTTCATCGATGAGCGAAGCCTGGCAGCACCAGGTACTCAGGAAATGCCAACCGCCGGAGGTCTGTATTTCCGCCGATTTCTACTCACACCTGATCTTTAAGGAGTGGAAGAACAAGTCCAAATTGGTGCTGGACCTATCCATTGGCATGCCCCAATACCGGCAGAAAGTGCTGCACGGCGATGCGTTCCAGCTCAGCATGCTCGACAAGATGGACGACGGCCATCAGGAGATGTACCGGCGGTACCAGGAAGAAGTCGATCTGGCGGATATCGTCCTCTGCGGCAGCGAATTCGTAAAAAAGACCATCACCTACTTCCGGCCGGAGTACGCGGACAAATGCCGCGTGCTGCCTTATGGGGTGGATACGGACGCCTTCTACTTTCCGCAGCGCCAGATCAAGGAAAAGCCCAGCCTCAGCTTCGTCTATGTCGGTACGGTAGGCTTCAGGAAGGGCGCACATCTGCTGCTGACTGCCTGGAAAGATTTTGTAGCGCTCCATCCGGAGGCAGAGCTGCACTTCTTCGGCGGCATTGACAACGAGATCGACAGGGCGGCCCTTCCCGCCAATACCTTCCTCCATGGATCGGTGAGCAGGGATATCCTGGTGGAGCGGCTCAAGGGAATGGACATTTTTATCCTCCCCACGACCTTCGAGGGCAGCTCTATCGCCATCTACCAGGCCATGGCCATGCAATTGCCCGTGATCACCACCGAAAATAGCGGTACAGTCCTCCGCCACGGCGAATCCTGCGAGCTGGTCGACCTCGGCGAAAAAGGGGGCCTGCTGAAAGCCATGAACAAGCTGTATGGTAACACTGCCTACAGGAAGAAACTGGCGGTCAACGCCTTTTCGCTAAGCCGGAATTATACCTGGGACGACTATAAGAAGAATATCGCCCGTATCTTGCGCGACGATCTCAAACTATCCTGACCCATGACAGATATTCTGTTCATCGCTTTTGAATTTCCTCCCGTCCTGCGGGGAGGCGTTTACCGTTCCATTGCCTTCGTGGAACATCTGCCGAAATTCGGGATCAACCCGATAGTGATCACCCTGGACACGGGGTCTTACAAGCAGACCTTCGACAATTACGGGTATGACGACCGGCTTGGAAAAGAGGTGATCGACCGGACTACCATCGTTCCCGTCGCGACCTCGCCGGCCGTAGAGGAGTCGGCACTCCGGCAGTTCTATACGATCTATTTTTCCATCTTGGGCAACGAGACGCGCTATTGGGCGGCTAATTTTTATGCGGCGGTGGACGCGGCGGTGAAAAAATATTCCCCGAAAGCGATTTTTGCCACCGTACCGCCGTTCAGCGTTTTGGAGCTGGCGGCGGAAGTGGCCCGCAAGCATCATCTGCCCCTTGTCCTGGACTTCCGGGATGCTTTTTCACAATGGCGGGGCGTGCCCTATGGCACCGTTTTTCATTACCGCAGGACCGTACAGGCAGAGCGGAAATACCTCTGTGCTGCCGATGCCGTGACCGGCACTTCGCTGCAGACCATAGACGATTTCAAATCCCTGCACAGGGATGTGGCCGCCGAAAGATTTCATTATATCCCCAACGGCTATTCGGGAGGGCTCAAGGCCTGGCGCGGCATCGAGTCCGGAAAAGCAGCATATACTGTCGGCTATGTGGGAGGGTTCTACTATTGGCCCGAGGAACGGGAGCAGATGCTGAAACCCTGGTGGAAGAAGAAAGGGCATCGCATGCTGCAATACATACCCCGGAAGCAGGATTGGATGTACCGGTCGCCTTACTTTTTTTTCAAGGCCCTGCAGCAGCTCAATTTGCAGGACCCCGCGCTCGGCCGGAAGATCAAGGTCCGGTTCGCCGGCAAGAAGCCGGACTGGCTTCGCGAAATGATCCGGTCCCTGGAGCTCCAGGAGCAGGTGGAGCTCATAGGAGAACTTTCGCACCAGGAGTCCCTCGCTTTCCAGGAAAGCTGCGACGCCCTGCTTATCACCTCGGCCAAGCAGCTGGGTGGCAGAGACTACAGCATCGCTGGCAAGACCTTCGAATACCTGCAGATGCAGCGGCCGGTAATCGCCTTCGTATGCGAAGGCGCACAGAAGGACATTCTTTCCAATGCTGGGACGGCCTTGATATGTGATCCGGATGATGCGCCCGGATCGGCTACCCTCCTTGGAGAGCTATTTGGTGGGAGAATCGGATTCACTCCCAATTACGACTTTCTCAAACAATTGACACGCGAGGCGCTTACGGCGCAGCTTGCAGGGATCATAAAAAAAGCAATCGGGCACACATGAAGAAGATCTTACTGATAGCGGGCACCAGGCCGAATTTTATCAAGCTGGCCCCCTTGTATCATCGTCTCCGGGAAGAAGCGCCGGAGATCCGGTGCTTTATCTGTCATACGGGCCAGCACTTCGACTTTAACATGTCGGACATCTTCTGGCAGAATCTAGAGCTGCCCGTCCCGGACTTTCAGCTGAACATCAAGGGATCGGGTGTAGCCGATACCATTGGCAAGACGATCCTGGGCATCAACGAGGTGATCCGCCAGCAGGATTTGACCAGCCTCGCCAAGATCGCCGAGCGCACGCCGGACCTGACCGTCGGCGCGGCCTCCAATGGCGCCGGCGCGCAAGTGACGCTGCGCGGGATCGGCTCGCTGCCAACGTCGATCGGCGTTGAGCAGTCGGTTGCGACGGTGGTCGATGGCGCCTATTACGGCCAGGGACGGATCATCGTCGAGGGCTTCTTCGATCTGGCCCGGGTCGAGGTGCTGAAGGGCCCGCAAGCGCTGTTCTTCGGCAAGAACGCCACCGCCGGCGTGATTGCCATCACTACTGCGGACCCGACCGACAAGCCCGAACTCCACCTCACCGGCCGCTATGAATTCGCCGGCGAACAGACGCAAC
>JAMFRX010000391.1 GCA_026224995.1 Puia dinghuensis | reverse complement strand
CCTGTCGCCAACGGTGGCGAAGGGCAAAGAGCGGTTAAGGATCGTGCTGCATTCTTTCAATACAGAGGAGGAGGTGCTACGACTGACAGAGCTGCTGCGATAGAGGCAAAAACATAAGCCGGCTCACTGCTGAGACCGGCCTATTATCTACCTGAACCACCTGAACTAAATTTAAAGAGTACGCTAGCGTTTACAGTGCAAAAATGCGGTGAAGTGAGCAACCGGACAATACCATTTTGTGGTAAATTTCGTCCTCAGGGCTTTGTGGAAATGTGCCCTGGGACGAAATTTCATATTTGATGGGCCTTCGGCCGGCAGACCTGTGGTCCGCATTTGCACTTAAGGGGATACATGGAGGACGTGTCGCCATCTTGGAGCCAGGGCACGGATTGTGCACGCGGGCGCCGGGCGGTTGAAGGGAATTTAGAAAAATAGCCTATTTTTAGCGAACTAATATATTTATGAGAGTCCTCCCGTTCTTTCTTTCGCTTTTCCTTACTACTGCGCTGATCATCTGCCTGAACAGGCAATGGGGTCAGACGCCCATAATGGGGCAGTTCTTTAGTCCGCAACATGGGTTCTGGCAGAATGCCGAGCCGGTGGATCAGGCTTTCGATGGGGATATCAAGCTGCCGGGGTTGAAAGGCAGGGGGGATGTATATTTTGACGAAAATCTGATACCGCATGTATTCGCGGGAAGCCAGCTGGATGCCTGCTATATCCAGGGATATCTGCACGCGCGGTTCAGGTTGTGGCAGATGGAGTTCCAGACTTTTGCGGCGGCGGGTCGGCTGAGCGAGTTTTTAGGGGCGGGAGAGGGGAATGCGCTGGTAAAATATGACCGGAGCATGCGGCGGCTGGGGATGGTGACGGCGGCGAAGGCTTCGCTGGCGGCTATGGAGAAAGACCCTGTTGTCAAGGCGGATATCGATGCGTATACCTCGGGCGTGAACGCCTATATCGTGCAGCTGAAGGCCAGCGAGCTGCCGCTGGAATACAAGCTGCTGAACTATGTGCCGGAACAGTGGACCAATCTCAAGACGGCGCTTTTTATAAAATATATGGCTTATACGCTGGCAGGGGGCGAGAATGATTTTGAGATGACCAATGCCAAGGCATATTTCTCGAAGGAAGACTTTGGAAAGCTATATCCTGAAGCGCAGGACAGCGTCGATCCGGTGATCCCTAAGGGAACGCGCTTTCTGCCGCCTCATATCCAGCTGAAGCTACCCAGGACCGTAGATAGCCTTTACCTGAACAGCACCACTACGGTGACCGACCGGGAAGACCCGCCAGACCCGAGCAATGGGAGCAACAACTGGGCAGTGAGCGGGAAGAAGACGATCAGCGGCAAGCCTATCCTCTGCAATGACCCCCATCTCAACACGACGCTGCCCAGTGTATGGTACCAGATGCAGATCCATACGCCTACCTACAATGTCTACGGCGTCTCTTTCCCGGGGGGCCCGTTCGTCATCATTGGGTTTAATGACAGCTGTGCCTGGGGCATCACCAATTCCGAACGGGACGTGCGGGATTATTATAGCATTAAATTCAAGGACGAGAGTCGTAAGGAATACTGGTTCAACGGAAAATGGACGGAAGCGGACCAGCGGGTGGACACCATTGCCATCAGGGGTGAGCTTCCTTTATATGACACGGTGGCGACGACGGTGTTCGGACCCGTGATGTATGATCCAAGCTTTACGGGTTACTCCACGGAGGCGAGCAACAAGAGCTATGCCGTTCACTGGAAAGCGGCAGATTCTTCGAACGAGATGAGCACTTTCAGCAAATTCCAGGGTATCCACAATTATTCGGATTACAAGGAGGCGCTCAAGACCTTCAAGAGCCCGGGACAGAACATCGCCTTTGCCGACAAGGCGGGAGAGGTCGCCCTCTGGCAGCAGGGGGAGTTTCCGGCCAAGTGGAAGGAGCAGGGACGTTTTGTGATGCCGGGTGAGGACAGTTCGTATATGTGGCAGGGCAGCATTCCGCAGGATGAGAACCCGTATATGACCATCACCAATGACCCGGACAAGCCAGACAGGGGATTTGTGAGCAGCGCCAATCAGCTGCCGGTGGATACGACCTACCCGTATTACCTAGGTATCGACTATCCGATGTACAGGGGGCTGCTCATCAATAGAAAGCTGAATAACATCAACAGCATCACGGCGGCGGATATGATGAAGATGCAGACGGATAATTACGATGTCTTTGCGGAGATGGCCCGGCCATTGCTGCTGCGCAATATCCAGGACGTGCGGATCGACGATGTGGGGAAGGCTTACCTGAAATTCTTTCGGGAATGGGACCTGAACGACGACCCCAACGAAGAAGCACCTGTCATCTTCAACTACTGGTGGGCGCACCTGACGAAAGATATTTACGATGACGAATTCTCCAAGTCCGGCCTGCCGTTGAAACGGCCTTATGAGAGCACCCTGCTGGAAGCGCTGTTACGGGACTCGGCATATTCTTATGTCGACAACGTGAATACTCCGCAGAAGGAGACGCTGCCGCAGGTGGTGACTACTGCATTCTTGCAGACCATGGCCGACATGACGGAGGCGGGGAAGGAAGATCGACTTACCTGGGCCAAGAATAAGGATACCTGGGTGCGGCATCTGCTGCGGAAGTCGGCCCTTAGCCGGACTCATCTGCCTATTGGCGGGGGCGTACATTGCATCAATGCGGCCAAACAATTTCATGGGCCGAGCTGGCGGATGATCGTGCATCTGACGACGCCGACGGAGGCCTATGGCATCTATCCCGGGGGGCAGAGCGGGAACCCCGGCAGTCCTTACTATGACTCCTTTATCGACAAGTGGGCGGCAGGGCAATACAATACGCTGTGGGTGATGAACAGCGAGGAGGCGAAGAGCCCTCGGGTTAAATGGGTGATGCATTTTTCGGGCACTAAATCCTTTTGAGCTATGGTAGTGAAATTCTTTGTGACGACGGTACTTATCGCCCTGCTGAGCTTTATCTGCGGGCTGTTCCTGCCCTGGTGGTCCATCGCGCTGGCGGCATTCCTCGTGAGCCTCCTGATCCCACAACGGCCGTTGCTCGCATTCTTCGCGGGCTTCCTGGGCCTCTTTCTGCTGTGGGGTGTGATGGCCTTGCTGATCGATCTGGCCAACCAGAGTATCCTGTCTTCCAGGGTAGCCAGTCTCCTGCCTCTGGGAGGCTCCCCGGTGGCGCTGATCCTTGTGACGGCATTCGTGGGTGCGCTGGTAGGCGGCGGTGGGTCGCTGACGGCGGCTTTTTTAAAAAAATGAGATGCGGCACATGCAATCCTCCCTTGTCTTATTCGTACTCGCGTTAAGCTGTTCCCTGACTGTCCGGGCTACCCGAGTTACCGGCACGGTCCGGGATGACAAAGGAAATCCGCTGCCTTATTCCTCGCTCCTTATCAAGGGGACTACGCGAGGGGTGACGGCAGGCGGCGACGGCCGCTACAGCTTCGAGCTTTCACCGGGAGAATATACCATCGTCTGCCAGTATGTAGGCTATAGCCGCCAGGAGAAGCGGATCACGGTGGGCAATGAAGCCGTGGAACTGAACTTCCGGCTCGCCCAGCAGCAGCTATCCATGGCCGAGGTCGTGGTGCGGCCAGGCGGCGAGGATCCGGCCTATGCCATTATCCGGCATGCCATCAAGAAAAGAAGAGACTACGAGAACCCGCTGGATTCCTTTAGCTGTGAAGCCTATATAAAGACCCTGATACGGACCCGCGGACTGCCAAAGAAGATCTTCGGCCAGAGGATAGACGAGGGCGACAAGAAGGACATGGGCGTGGACTCTGCGGGGAAGGGGATCATTTTTCTTTCGGAATCGCTGACCAAAGTCTCCTTCAAGCGGCCGGACAAGCTGAAGCTGGAGGTGCTGTCGGGGCGGCAGAGCGGCGGCAACGGATTTGGATTCAGCTTTCCCACTTTTGTAGATTTCTATAAGAACAATGTGAATGCGTTGGGCGACCAGCTGAACCCGCGGGGTTTCGTCTCTCCTATTGCAGAAGGGGCGCTGGGCTATTACCGCTATAAATTCCTGGGCAGCTTCTTCGAGGATGGGAAGGAGATCAACGAGATACAGGTGATACCGCGGCGGAAGTATGAGCCGTTGTTCAGCGGGAAGATCGATATCGTGGAAGGGGACTGGCGGATCTATAGCCTGGACCTGCTGCTGGTGAAAGAGTCGCAGCTGCAGATCCTGGATACGCTGGAGATCAAGCAGATCCATGCGCCGGTGGGGGCAGCTAAAAAGGACGTATGGATGGTGAAGAACCAGGTTGTCTACTTTACCTTCAATATCCTGGGCATCGACGCGGTTGGAAATTTTTTGAATGTCTACAACAACTACGACGTGGCGCCGCCCTTCCGGCGAAAGTTCTTCAACAATGTCCTGGTCCACTACGATACGGCGGGCAACAAGAAGACCAGGGCCTATTGGGACAGCATCCGGCCACTGCCGCTGGAGCCCGACGAGAAGGTCAACTATACCATCCGGGACAGCATCTATCAATACAACCGGGATTCCATGGGCACCCGGAAGAACCGCGACTCGCTGCTAAAGAAGCAAGGGCCCGTGAAGGCGGGAGAACTGCTGTTCTCGGGCTTCGTCCGGAGTGACTTCCGGCAGCCGCGGCCGCTGCATTATTCCATGGACGGGCTGCTGAAGAATATCGACTACAATACGGTAGAGGGCATCAACCTGCAATGGCAGGGGACGCTGCGGCGGGGCGACCTGAGCTTTACGCCACATGTGCGTTATGGGTTCCACAACACCCGGCTGAATCCCTGGGCGGAGCTGAGCCTCAATCACCGGAGCTTTGTGCGGGAGGGCGATGCCGTCAGCAGCTCGCGGCAGACCTGGACCGTGGCGGGGGGTAAACGGGTAGAACAGTTCAACCGGGACAATCCCATCTCCGAAGAGGTGAATGCGTTGTACACCCTGCTGGACCGGCGCAACTACATGAAGATCTATGAGAACTATTTTGCCGAGTTGCGCTCTGCGACGCGATTCGACAACGGGATGCGGCTGAATGTGAAGGCCACCTACGAAGACCGGCTGCCGCTCAACAATACCGCGGATTATTCGCTGATCACCTACAAAGGCCGCTCCTTCACAGCCAACTACCCGACAGAGCAGCTGAGCGGTCAATTTCCACGCCATCAGGCCGTGCTGTCGACGGTAGACCTGGAATATCAGCCGGGGCAGCGGTTCATAGAATTCCCGGACCGCAAGATGTCCATCGGGTCGAAGTATCCGCATTTTCAGCTCAGCTATACCAAGGGCTGGGACGGGGTGCTGGGCAGCGACGTGAACTTCGACAAATGGCAGTTCTCGTTCTGGGATGACTATAATCTCAAGCTTTTAGGACTGCTTCGCTACCGGTTCGCTATCGGCGGGTTCCTCAACACCCGAAGTGTCTACATCCAGGACTACCAGCACTTTGACGGCAATCAGACCATTTTTGCCAGCGAATATCTCAACAGCTTTCAGCTGGCGCCTTATTATGCCAACAGCACGACGGCATCTTTCTATGCTACGGGACACGTGGAGCATCATTTCAACGGCCTGCTGACGAACAAGATCCCGGTTTTCCGGCGGCTGAACTGGAATCTGGTTGGCGGCGCCAATGCGTTCTACGTGAATGGGAACAACCACTATGAGGAGATGTTCTGGGGGCTGGATAATATCTTCAAGGTGTTGCGGGTGGATTGGGTGACGGCCTGGATGGACGGGCGGTATTACCAAACGGGCGTGCGGATCGGGTTTGGGGGGCTGAGAGGGAATGGGCTGTTGAGGGGTCGGCCGCGATAGGGCCGGCCGATGATCCGGCGGCCAGCGACGGCTGGACGGGTTGTGGAATTTGCGTAATTTCGCTCATGGCCGCACTGCACAACCGTGTCTCCCAGAAGGAGCTGAAAGCACGATTATACCAGGAGACCGAACCCCGGACGACGATCTCCTTTTACCGCTATTTTCCCATCGACGATCCAAAAATTTTTAGGGACGAGCTCTACCTGGGCCTGGATGCGCTTGCCGTATTCGGGCGGATCTATGTAGCCGCCGAGGGGATCAATGCGCAGGTGAGCGTGCCGGCATCGGGATTCGGGGCCCTGGAAGGGTGGCTGCGTGGGGTAAAGGGGCTGGAAGGGCTGCGGCTGAATATCGCCGTAGACGACGATGGCAAGAGCTTTTGGGTGCTGAAGATCAAGGTGCGGGAGAAGATCGTGGCCGATGGGATCGACGACCCTGGCTTCGATATGCGGCGTAAAGGACAATATGTGGACGCCGCTGCCTTCAACAAGCTTACGGAAGATCCTGCCACCATCGTGGTGGACATGCGTAACCACTATGAGTACGAAGTGGGTCATTTCGATCAGGCCATCGAGGTGCCCAGCGATACGTTCCGGGAGCAGCTGCCTTTGTCTGCGGAGATGCTGGAGGAAGATAAAGACAAGAATATAATCATGTACTGCACGGGGGGCATTCGCTGCGAGAAGGCGAGCGCCTACCTGCTGCACAAGGGCTTTGCCAATGTCTTCCACCTGGAAGGCGGGATCATCCACTATGCTAATACCGTGAAGGAGCAGGGGCTGGAAAATAAGTTCCGGGGAAAGAATTTTGTGTTCGACGACCGGATGGGGGAGAGGATAAGCGAGGAGGTCATCGCCCGATGCCATCAGTGCGGCGCTCCGGCGGATACACATACCAACTGCCGCAACGAGGGGTGTCACCTGCTGTTTATCCAATGTGCTGCCTGTGCAGAGCGATATGAAGGCTGCTGCAGCCCTGCCTGCCAGGAGACGATCCATCTGCCGGAAGAGGAGCAGAAGGTCCTCAGGAAGGGGGTGGAGAAGGGGGTGCATACGTTCAATAAGGCGAGGGGGAGGAAAGGCGGGAGGAAGGCAGGTGGCTGAGCGGGTGGCGGGACGGCAAAAGGTATTCGGTGGGGCTGCAAGTGCAGGCAAACGTGGCAAATGCGGCTCTCCGGTGGCAATTGTAGCCCCGGGGCGGATAAAAATATTCGGAAAAAAGGCCGACCGGGACCTACGATGACCCGGGCAGACGGAACAAAGAGTCCGGATAGGGCTAAAGTCTTGCCCATGGCGGGTTTAGAGTGGCTTTCACGGTGGGAGAAAAGCAGGGATCAGCTAGTGGTTTGTCTCGGGCGCTGGATACAGATTGTGGTTAATTTATATGTGTAACAATTTTTGTTTCAGCAAAAATCTCTATTTTCGAATCTAATAAAAAGTGTAGGTCGTACGTTTATTCCTCTGGTAGCTAAACCGTTTTACATCTCCCGTACCCTTTAGGTTGTGTCCATCAAAACTAAATTAAGGCTCTGACCATGAACAAGGCTGCAAAAAATTTTTTTCGCCTGCGTGGGTATGTCTGGAATATCGGGTACAGACCGTCCCTGGGCAGCTACGAGAAAAGGAAGCTGGGCATTTTTAATGTCATGAACTTCCTGGGGCTGTGTGCGGGCTTTATCATACCGATGATAGGCCTTATCAGTTCGGTCCATTTTCCTCCCCTCATATGGCTCACTGCGGTGAGTCCCGTTCTCATCAGCGTGGTGGTGCTGGTCGCCAACTATTATGAGCGCTATGAGCTGGCCCGTCTCCTCTATTTTATTCTTTATCCCCTTGTCACTACTTTCGCCTATGCGTTGAAGATAGATGCGGGTATCGAGTTCTTTTTCGTGCTGTATGGGGTGCTGAGCGTTTTCTTCCTGCGCAATATCTTCAATATTGTGATCTCCTTTGGCTTTTCCATGGCCTGCTACTTCCTGGTTGCCACGGTCTGGAAGGAGTATGACTACAGCCTGGAGAAGCACAATTTGTTTCTTTTCCTGTTCAACCATTTGCTGGCCATCTTTTTCATTTTCTATGGCCTGCTGCTGATCAAGAATGAGAATACCCGTTACCAGAACCAAACGCGGGACAAGAACTGGCAGCTGCGCCGCAGCAATCTGAAGATCCTGCGGCAGAAAGCGGATATCAGCGGGAAGGCGGTGCTGCTGGAGGAGAAGACGCACCAGCTTACGGAACTAAACTCCTTGAAGAATAAGCTCTTTTCCATTATCGCACATGATCTGAAGGCGCCGCTGTATGCGCTGCGCAATTTGTTCCGCAATGTGCAGCTCTACGATCTGCCGGGCGATGAGATCAAGCTGCTGATCCCTGAGGTGGTGAACGAGCTGACATACACTACGGGGCTGATGGAGAACCTCTTGCAATGGGCAAAGAGCCAGATGCAGGCGGACTCCGTGAAGCCGCAGCTGCTGGATATCGCCCGGATCGCCAAGGAGGTGCTGCAGCTTCTCCGGCTGCAGGCGGAGGCCAAGCACATCTATATCGACAGCAAGATCGAAAGGCCGGTGTTTGTGTATGCGGACAGGGATATGATCAACCTGGTGCTGCGGAATCTGCTGAGCAATGCCATAAAATTCACGCCGGAAGAAGGGTCTATCTCTATAGAAGCGCGGGAGATGCGGTCGCATATAGAGGTGTCGGTACAGGATACGGGCACGGGCATCAGCAGGGAGGGGCTGCAGAAGCTGCAGGATGAAAATTATTTCTCCACCAGGGGCACGGAAGGCGAGGCCGGCACCGGTCTGGGGCTGATGCTGTGCAAGGAGTTCCTGACCCGCAATGGGGGGGAGATGCGGATCGAGAGCGAACCGGGGAAGGGGAGCACCTTTGCGTTTACGCTTCCGAAGGGGGGAGAGTAGAAAGCGAATACAGGGCGCGCTGGTAAGTCTCTTCGTCGCTGAGCGGTTGAGGGCGGAAGGGTTCGCCGATAACCTGCTCGTATAGCTCGATATAGCGCTGGCTGATGGTGTCTACCCATTCGTCTGTCATGACTGGTACGGTTTGGCCTTCTTTTCCCATAAAATTGTTGGCGATCAGCCATTCCCGCACGAATTCCTTGCTCAGCTGCTGTTGTTTTTCACCTTTGGCCTGGCGTTCTTCGAAACCTTCTGCATAGAAGTAGCGCGAGGAGTCGGGCGTATGGATCTCGTCCATGAGGCAGACGGTTCCGTCCAGCAGGCCGAACTCGTATTTGGTATCTACAAGGATGAGGCCCCGTTTTGCGGCCAGCGCTTTACCGCGGGCAAAGAGGGCCAGGGTATATTTTTCCAGTATGGAATAATCTGATTCGTTGACAAGCCCGCGGCGGATGATCTCTTCGCGGGAGATGTCCTCGTCGTGACCTACTTCGGCCTTTGTAGAGGGGGTGATAATGGGGGTAGGGAAGTAGTCATTCTCCTTCATGCCCTGGGGCAGAGCTACGCCGCATAGTTCGCGCAGCCCCGACTTGTAGGTGCGCCAGGCATGTCCTGTCAGGTTGCCTCTAACGACCATCTCTACCCGAAAAGGGGTGCATTTACGGCCGACGGCGACATTGGGGGCAGGGGTATCCGCGAGCCAGTTGGGGCAGATATCGCCGGTAGCTTTTAGCATATAGGAGGCGATCTGGTTGAGGACCTGTCCTTTATGGGGAATGGGGCGCGGCAGGATGACGTCGAAGGCCGAGATGCGATCCGAGGCGATCATTACCAGCCATTTGTCTGCTATCGTATACACGTCGCGGACCTTTCCACGGTAGAAATTCGTTTGATGTGGGAACTGCAATTGCTTCATGTCGGTGGTAACGGGCCATTAACCGCCGGATTGCCGTCGGGACCCGTATTCTGGCCGCAAAATTAAATTTTCGGGACAACATTACAATGTGTATTTTAGTAACATATAAAGCTTATCAACGAAAACTTTGCCCAATGAGAAAAAACCAACTGCAGCTGGCAGCCTTATCGCTGTCCCTGTTGTTTTCCTTACCTGCTCTTTCCCAGACTCCCGTGACTATTACCGGCAATGTACGGCAGGCGGTAACGCAGGACCGGGTTCCGGCAGTAAGCGTGACGATCAAGGGTTCTTCTGCCGGGACTTTTACCGATGACCGGGGTAATTTCAAGCTCACTACTACACAGCAACCTCCTTTTGTACTAGTTTTCTCTTCCATTGGCTTCGAGACGCAGGAAGTGCGGGTGGAAAATGCCGCCGGCGGTGTCGACATCAAGCTGGCCCCTGCCAGTTCGCTTGGCCGTGAGGTGGTGGTATCTGCCACCAGGGGGGCGATCCGCAGCCTGGAATCGCCAGTCTCGATCGAAAGGATGGGGGCTACTACGGCCCATGAGGTCCCTGCCGTCAGCTTTTATGATGCCATCACCAACCTGAACGGCGTGGACGCCGTGACGTCTTCGCTGCTCTTCAAGTCCCTGGGGACAAGGGGCTTTAACGGAAGCGGCAATACAAGGATGAACCAACTGGTGGACGGGATGGACAACCAGGCGCCAGGGCTGAACTTCTCGGTCGGCAATATCGTGGGGTTGAGCGAGCTCGACCTCGACAATGTGGAGCTGCTGCCGGGGGCTTCTTCGGCCTTATATGGATCGGGTGGCATGACGGGGACCCTGCTGATGACGAGCAAGGACCCCTATAAATATCAGGGGCTGAGCGTGCAGTACAAACAAGGGGTGAATCATATCGGCGATGACCAGAGCCCTGCGGCGCCTTACTACAATTTTGGGGCGCGCTATGCCAAGGCCTTCAATGACAAATTTGCCTTCCGCATCTCCGGCGATTATACCCATGCCAAGGACTGGATGGCAAGCGATACCCGGAACTATGTCCCTTCGACGGGGCAGATCGCGCCGGGTATGGATCATAGCGGGGCTCCGGACTATAACGGGATCAACGTATATGGGGACGAGAGCGCATATTTCAATGTACAGTCCACCTTCAATACCGAATCGAAGGCTTATGCCGCGGCCGCCGCGCAATATGCCGCCGCGGGCGATGCTGCCGATGCCGCCAAGTATACGGCCATGTCCCAGGGCGCAGCACAGATCGCCGCGCTTACCCCGGCCGGCAGCAATGTCACGCGGACGGGCTATTCGGAGAAGTCGCTCACCAACTACGATGCCTATAACCTGAAAGTATCCGGCGGCCTTTTTTACAAGCTGACGCCCAATACCACGGCCAGCATCACGGGCAACTTTGGCAGCGCGAGCACAGTTTACCAGGGTACGGACCGGTATAGTCTGAAGGATGTGAAGATCGGCCAGTATAAAGCGGAAGTGAGCGGCAAGCATTTTTATGTGCGGGCGTATACGACCCAGGAGAATGCAGGCAATTCTTACGATATGGTCGCGGTAGCTACCTTGTTGAATGAGGCTTATGCGCCGACGGCGACGGTTTGGGCGCCGACTTACCTGACCACCTATGCGGGGGCGTTAGAACAGGCGTATGGCGCGGGCCAGACCGGACAGCAGGCGTATCTGACAGCCAGCAATGCAGCCAGGACTGCGGCGGATGCCAATCGGTATCAGCCCGGCACCGCGGCATTCAATTCTACGGTCTCCACGCTGGAAAAACAGGCGATCCCCAATGGCGGGAAGTTCAACGACCAGACCAACCTGTATGTCGGTGAAGGCATGTATAATTTTGGCGACGTGGAGAAAACAGTGGACGTCACGGTAGGCGCCAGCACCAGAGAATTCGTGCTGAATTCCCATGGGACCATCTTCGCCGATACGGCCGGCCGCATCAATATCAACGAGACGGGCGCTTTTGCGCAGGTACAGCGGGCATTCCTGGATGACTTCCTGAAGCTTTCCTTGTCGGGACGTTATGATAAGAACTCCAATTTCAAGGGCCGGTTCACGCCCAGGGCTACGGCGCTCTTCAAGGTGGCGAAGGACAACTATATCCGCGCCAGCTTCCAGACGGCCTATAGATTCCCGACGACACAGAACCAGTTCATCAACCTGCAGACGGGATCGGCGAGGCTGATCGGCGGGCTGCCGCAGTTCATCAGCTACTATGG
>JAMFRX010000390.1 GCA_026224995.1 Puia dinghuensis | reverse complement strand
CGTGTGGCTGATGACCGAAGGCTCTTATAGCATTCTGCTGCATGTGAGCGGTCCATTGGGCGGCGGCGAGATCGTTGCGCCGGTAGTGGCGGTCTCTACGGCGCAGAAGAAGCTGCCGGCGGTGACGGGCTATGTGCTCATTGGGCTGGGGCTGCTGTTGTTCGTGCTGATGCTGACCATCGTGGGCAGCAGTGTCGCGGACGGCATTACCCGAAGGGGGGAGGCGCTGTCCGCACCCCGGCGTCGCGCCAAGCGGATGGCTGTCCTCGTTGCGGCGGTCTTCTCCACGCTGATCGTCTATGGCGGCAATACCTGGTGGCAGACCTGGGCAACGCGCTACCGTCATTTTATGTTCAAGCCCATGCATGCGGACTATGTTCTGCATCAGGATAGCGGAGTGAACAACCTGACCATCCACATAGACGCGGAGCATGCGCAGCGCGGCGGCTGGCTGCCATATGTCGTCCCCGACCATGGGAAGCTGATGCATCTCTTTGTCGTGAGGATCCCGGCCATGGACGCCTTCGCTCATCTGCACCCCCTCCGGCTGGATTCGGCCACCTTCCGTACGGTGCTTCCGCCGCTGCCCAAGGGGCGATACCTCGCCTTTGCCGATATCGTGAACCTCTCCGGCTTCGCCGAGACGATCAAGGATACTTTTGAGATAAATACCGATCTCGTCGACAGCCTTCACCGTACCGACCCCGACGACGCATATGCCTATGCGTTACCATACGACATTGTCAACAATCCCTATCGCCGCGATGAGAATGCGATCGTCTGCGGAAAGCCGGGCAAGGGCGTCCGGATGAAGGATGGATCTATGATGGTTGCAGAGGGGTCCGACGGAGGGCTCGGCGGCGGCAGCGAAGACCTGGAAGCGGGCCGGCTCTATGACTTTCACTTTGCCGTCTACGACGCCAAGGGGCAGCCGGCGGCTCTCGAACCCTACCTGGGCATGATGGCCCATGCTGCTATCATCAAGGACGACGGAAGCACCTATGTGCACCTGCATCCCGTGGGCACCTTCTCGGTGGCCGCGCAGGAAGGGATGGTCCAACGCATAGGCCAGTCCGAGAATGAATACCGGCTTCCGCCTGCCAGGGCCTTCAGCGACAGCGTGGACAAAGTAGTCGAACGGCTGAGGGCCATGCCGGCCGCGGAGCGGGAGTCACTGCTCATGAAAGAGATGAAGATGCCCGTGGATACAGCCGCCGGTAAGAATGGCATGCAGATGGGCAATCAAGGCTCCGGAAATAATATGATCTCCTTTCCCTATACATTCCCGCAGCCGGGCGTCTATCGCATCTGGGTGCAGGTGCGGCGCAACGGGCAGGTGCTGACGGCGGCATTCGATCGGGTGGTAAAATAGGCTGCCTTACACCGATGATTTCAGGCGGCTAAGCGTCTCCGGTGAGATATTCAAATACGAAGCTACGATCTTATTGGGCAGGCGCTGAACGATGCGCGGGTCGTCCAGCAGCAGCTGGCGGTAACGCTCGGTGGCGCTCAGGGTAATAAAGCTCATCAGCCTGTTGGTATTGGTGACATAGGCATACTCCAGGTATTGCCGGTAGAACTTCTCCCAGCAGGGGACGGTGTCCAGGAGCGCATAGAATTCCTCCCGCGGAATATACAGCAGGGTAGTAGGCTCCAGCGCCTGTGTATACTCCATGGAAGGCTCACGGGTGATAAAGCCTACCAGCGTAGTCGAGAAGGCGTTCTCGAAGACTATCCGGCGGGTGACGTCGGTGCCGTCCTCTTTGATGAAGAAAACGCGCAGGCAGCCCCGGACGACGAAGAACATGCGGCGTGCCGGGTCTCCTTCACCCTGCAGGATCTGGTGCCTTGCCAGCTGGAGCTCGCGGAAGCAGGAGAGCACACGTCCGAGGTCTTCGTCGTCGATAGCGATCCTTTTTCTAATGTAAGCGGTCAGTTGATCGTGCATGGTTATTCTTTTGAGCCAACGCCAACAATGCTGCAGCAATAGCTGCCAATGCGCCAAGGCCATAAATGGACGGATAGCCGTTATGACCGGCCAGCCAGCCTGCCAGAGGGCCCGTGACGCCGAGGGACAGATCGAAGAAGGCAACATAAGCGCCCAGGGCTACGCCCTTGTTCTCGGGTGCGACACGACTCACCGCCACTACACCGAAAGAAGGGAAGACCAGGGAAAAGCCGACGCCGGTTAGCGCTGCGCCCGCCAGTGCCCATGCCGGTGAAGGCGCCAGCCAGAGGCAGAGCTGACCTGCCACCTCGATGCATAAAGATACAAAAGCCACCCGGCTGCCGCCCAACCGGTCGGGCAGATGTCCCCAGAACAGCCGCACGAGGATATAAGCCGTACCGAAGACGGTAAGCGCCAGCGGAGCGCCGGGCCAATGGTTCGCGGCAAAATAGAGGGTGATAAAAGAGGCGAGGCAGCCGAGCCCCACGGTCCCCAATGCCAGTCCTGCGCCGGCGCCGCCTACCAGGGAGAGCACGCGATAGAAAGGCAGGCGAATGTGGCCGGAAGGTCTTACCGGCGCTACCGCCATCACCAGCAGGATGCCAGCCAGCGGGGCCAGGAAGACGGCAAAAAAGGCCGATCCCATTCCGGCGAAGGCCATCAATGCATTGCCCAGGGGTGCGCCGCAGGCCAGGGCGCCGTACATCGCGATGCCTACCCAGGCCATCACCTTGCCTGAGCGCGCATGTCCTGTAAGGCCGATGCCCCAGGACAGGGCGCCGGTGATCAGCAGGCTCTCGCCGAATCCCAGCAGGATGCGGCCCGCCAGCAGGGCGGACAGCGCGGCCACAGGATGGGCCGTGGTTCTCCAGGACAGCAGGTAGGCCAGACCGGCAGCGGCAGAGAGAAGGCCACCCGATACTACAGCGCTGCGGCTCCCCCTTGTATCGCAGCGGACGCCGGAGAAATGCCGGACAGAGAGGGTAGCGGCGGATTGCAGCCCGATCGTTAGCCCTACCACGAGGTCGCTGAAATGCAGTGTCCCGTGGATATAGGCGGGTAAGGTGCCCAGGGAAAGGCCAACCGTCAGGTAGCCCAGGAAGACGCAGGCACATAAAAGAAAAAGCTTGGATTGTTCAGACATAGCTCAATTGGTTTGAGCTGCAAAACTGGCTGGAAGCGGTGGCTCATCCCTTGATCAAGGTCAATAAATAGCTCAGCTGAATTTTATCTTATCCCATAATTTATTCGAGACGACTTTCTGGATCACCTGCTCGCGGTAGTTCCTGCTAATGGGGATGCGGTGGGACTGGATGAAGATCTCATTGCCTTCGATCCCTTCTATCTTGTCGATGGAGACGATGTAAGATTTATGAACGCGGATAAAGGATTCGCTGTCGAGGCTCTCTTCCAGGTTCTTGAGGTAGAGCAGGGTCACATATTTTCCTTTCTGCGTATAGATGGTGACGTAGTTCTGCATGCCCTCCACAAAGAGGATCTGGTGGAAAGGGATCTTTTCGTACTTGCTGCCGCACCGGATGAAGAAATAGTCGGTAACAGGATTGGCCTTTGGTGAAGCCGGGTCCGCCTGGTTGTTGACCAGGTGATAATAGTCGCTGGCTTTTTTCACGGATCTGAAGAAGCGGTCGAAGGTCACCGGCTTCAGCAGGTAATCCAGCACGTTCAGCTGAAAACCTTCCAGGGCATAGGCAGGGTAGGCCGTCGTGATGATGACCAGGGGCGGGTTCTGCACCGCCTTTAAGAAATCCAGTCCATTCATCTTGGGCATTTGGATATCGAGGAAGATGAGGTCTACCGGATGCTGATCCAGGAGCCTGATGAGCTCTATGGGGTTTTCGCAGGTGTCCACAAGGTGGAGGAAATCGATGTCCCGCACATAGCTCGCCAGGCCTTCCCGGGCCAGTGGTTCGTCGTCGATGATAACGCAGTTGATCATGCTATCCAGATTTTAGGTCTTCATGCTGTTTGCTGCATGCGCCGCGGAATGGCCGCCGCGGCTAATTGCAGCTGCAGCCTTACCTCGAAGCTATTGCCGTCGTTGTTGATATCCAGGTGATATTCTTTCGGATACAGGAGGTCGAGCCGCCGCTGTACATTTTTGAGGCCGATGCCACCGTAATGGATGAGGTCACCGGAAGCATAGGGTGAGACGCTGTTGGCGATGGAGAAATCCAGCCGTTGCCCGGTGATAGCCGAGCTGATCCTGATCCAGTTGGGCTGGTCCGGATGCCGGGAGACGTGCTTGAAGGCATTCTCGACAAAGGTCATCAGCATGAACGGGGCGATGGCCAGCCGGTCGAGATCCTGGCGGTCGATGTCCAGGGTCAGCTCCAGGCTATTGTTCTGGCGGAGCTTTTCGAGCCCGATGAAATTCTCCAGGTAGGTGATCTCGTTGCTCAGCGGGATACGCTGATCGTTGCATTCGTATAGCTGATAGCGCAGCAGCTCGGAGAATTTCGCCAGGGAGGCGGAGGCCATATCGGGATTTTTATGGATCAGGAAGAAGATGGAGTTGATGGTGTTGAACAAAAAATGCGGGTTGAACTGATAGCGAAGGAAGTTGAGCTCCGACTCCAGCTTTTCTGTTTCCAGCAGCTGCTGTCGCCTCCTGGTCTGCATCCAGTTCTTGGTCAGCTTGATGCTCATGCCTAAAGTCGTGCTGGCCAGCGTGGTGAGGAGCGCGGTGCTGAAGAACAGGAAGATGCAGGATTTCTCGCCGAAGAGGGCCGTGATGGAGCTGTGCGCGAGCCAGGCGGCGAGGTAATACACCGGCGTAATGAGGACGGCGGCGCCTACGCAGGTAAGCACCACTAAGAAGATATATAGGAAGAACCTGCTTTTTTCCAGGTAGCGCGGGATCAGGAAATACAGGTTGAAATAAACGGCCAGCGCCTGAGCAAGCACGTAGACGAGATATTTGACCGTAAAAGGGAAATACAGGAGGTCATGGGTAGCTTGTACCGGGTTTCCAAGGGTCACGATCCACAACAGATAATTGTACGCAAACCAAAAGGGGATGTGGTATAGCTTATAGCGGATAAGCCAGTTCCGGCTGTCATGGCCCTGCGTCATAGAACTAAAGTTATAGCTAATTTCAGGAAATCGTCTGCGTACTATATGAGCGACGGGAAATAAATGACGAACTGCATCCCTGCCTCCATCATCGGAATAAGGTAATGGGGGCAATTCAGTAAATTGCCTTTGGATGAGCTATACCGAATATCTTCCTGCACCAGCGCTTCAAGCGCACATTGATGCCTATTGGCTACGTAGAACGGATTCGCCGGAACCGGCTTCCGGGAGGCGGATATATGCGGATGGGTGTGCGGACCTGATTTTCAATCCCGGAGACACCGCAGCGTACTTCAACCCCAAGGCGCGGGAAGAGCGGGTGATCCCCTTGTATCCGCGGCATCTGTACCTGGGCGGCACCATGACGGCTTATGGGGTGGTGACCACCGCGCCGGGCGGCCTGCTTACGGGCATCCGTTTCCGGCCCGGCGGCTTCTATGCCTTGTATCATATCCCCATGGAACCGGCCGTCGACGGCGTCATGGAATTCCCGGATATGGAGCTGCTGACGCTCATGGACGCGGAGCGGGGACTCGCCCGTCGCATGGATGCTTTTTTCGGGGAAAAAAAGATCGTTTCACGCCATGAATTTCCTGCCATCTGCGCGATCGTATACCGCTGCGGCGGACAGCTGACGGTGGAAGAGCTTTCCGCGGAGTCGCATGTCAGCAGCAGGACCCTTGAGCGG
>JAMFRX010000389.1 GCA_026224995.1 Puia dinghuensis | reverse complement strand
CCTCCACCAGCGCCCCGCCCGCAATATTGTTGATGTCCAGCCCCGTGCCAACGGCCATCTCCGTGAAAGGCTTTATGCTTCCCCCCGCGGCATCATCTGGAGTGTCGGTATCCAATCCCTCTATCCGCCACCTTTCCGGCACTTTCTGCGGATACCCGCCTACCGTCATATAGGCGATGTTCAGCAGCCACCTGGACTCCATATCGGTCGAGTCCTCCTGCAGGATCTCTTCGTATAATTTGATCGCCATCGACGATCCCGTTTTGTTGTTATGAACGCCGCCACCGCGTATGGGATAGATGCAGGATTCGGTGGAATGGCTGTAAAGACAGTTGTACCGCTCTCCCATCCGCATAAAGGCAATGGCCATCATCTTCTGGACCTGGTGACGCGCCGTCACCGCGCCGAGTTCAGGCAGAATATTTTCCAGCAGGGTAGCGGCATCCGCCTCCTTGCCCAGCTTAAGCAGCAGGTCGGCCTTCACCGTGGTGGCCAGTTCCCTTTCCATCTGGTTGTTGGTAAATTTTAAAACAGAGTCGATATACCCAATGCCCGCCGCAGGCGCATAGGAATTTTCCTTTACTTCTTCCGAATCGCGGATGGCATGCAGCAATTGCACCATGTCCGCATTCGAATCCCGCCGGGATCCACAGGAAAATAGTAGCAGAGATAAGATCACATATGGCCAGGCATTGACTTTCATGAACAGCTTAACTGTATCGGAAGGTACGATTATTGCTTTTTTTTCGGTATATTTAAAGGAAGTTCTTTTTTTCTTATCTAAAACGATGCTATATGAATGTTGTACAACGTGTAGAACACTGGGGCGACGCTCACCACCCCCAATGGCTCGATATAGTGCGCATCCTGCTTGGCGCATTCCTCTGCTACAAAGGCGTTGATTTCCTGATGCACATGGGCGAGATGCTCGGCCTGATCACCAACAGGATGTCCTTTGGCTCCTTTACCACCTTGCTCATGACCAACTATGTTGCTTTCGCGCACATCCTGGGGGGAATTTTACTCATCCTGGGCGTGCTGACCCGCTTTGCCTGCCTGATCCAGATACCCATCCTGCTGGGCGCGGTATTCTTCTTTAACACCTTACTGTACCGGCCTTCTTCGGAAGTATTGCTGTCCATTCTCACCCTGCTCCTCCTCGTCTGTTTTCTGATCGTCGGCAATGGCCCCGTGCAATTGCTGAAGTTCAGGGAAGGGGAGAGAGGAGACACGATCTGATCAGTGTTCTCTGTAGATCCTCTCAATGGCGGCGCTAAACTTCTCCGTCACGACCTTCCGTCGCAGGCTCAGCTTAGGCGTCATCTCGCCGGTTTCGACGGTCCATTCCGCCGGCAGCAGTTCGAAGCGTTTGACCTGCTCCGTATGACCAAAATATTTATTGTAGCTCTCTATTATCTCCCTGTAAAAAGCCAGGACGCCGGGATTGTGGATCAGCTCTTCGTTAGAGGCTGCGGCGACGCCGTGCTGCTTGCCCCATTCCTTCAGATGCGCAAAAGCCGGGACGATCAGCGCGCCCACAAATTTCCGCTCTGGGCCTACCACCATGATCTGTTCCACATAAGGGGATTCTTTTAGCTTACTTTCTATGGCCAGCGGCGCCACGTACTTGCCTCCACTGGTCTTGAACAGCTCCTTTTTCCGGTCGGTGATCTTGAGGTATCCACCCTCCACGAATTCCCCGATGTCTCCAGTATGGAACCAGCCGTCGATGATGACTTCGGCCGTAAGATCGGGGCGCTTGTAATAGCCCATCATCACACCAGGCCCCTTGGCGAGGATCTCGCCATCTGCTGCGATCTTCACTTCTATGCCGGGGATCAGGGGACCTACCGTCCCGAAATGCCGTTGCGCTACATTCACCCGGTTGACGCTGATCACCGGCGAAGTCTCCGTGAGGCCATAGCCTTCTAAGATAGGAATGCGCGCGGCCGTGAAGATTCGGATCAGCCTGACCTGACAGGCCGCGCCGCCGCTCGCGATACATTGGATATTGTTGCCCAGGGCCTCCCGCCATTTGCTGAAGATCAGCTTATTGGCCAGAGCCAGCTGCATATTGTACCAGGCTCCCTGCGACTTATTTATCTCATACCGGCCAGCGAGATCATGCGCCCAGAAGAATAGCTTTTTCTTCAGCCCGGTGAGCTCCTTGCCTTTCTGCATGATCCGGTCATATACTTTTTCCAGCAGCCGGGGAACGGTGACGAACATCTGCGGCTTCACCTCCTTCAGGTTTTCCCCGATCGTATCCATGCTCTCGGCATAGTAGATTGGGCTGCCGCTGAACAGGTACAAATAGGTCAGCATCCGTTCATAGATATGGTTCAGCGGCAGAAAGCTCAACGCCCTTATCTTGCCCTGCGGCATACAGGGGATGGTGGATTTTACATTGCTCACGATGTTCTTATGGGAGAGCATGACACCCTTGGGCGTGCCTGTAGTTCCCGAAGTATAGATAATGGTGGCCAGCTCATTCTCGCTTATCTTCTCTCTTATCCGCTCGAGCCTTTCGGCCTCTTCAGCCGTAGGCGATACCAGCAGCTCCTTCCAATGGCGCGCCTGGGCTACATGCTCAAATGTAAAGATCTCCTGCAAGCTGGGCACCCGATCCCTGATGCTCAAAACTTTATGGAATAGCTCTTCATCGTTCACGAAGATCACCTTCACCTGCGCATCGTTGAGTATGAATTCCAGCTCGCCGACAGAAATGGTGGGATATACGGGGGTGAGTATAGCGCCGATGCGTTGTACCGCCAGGTCGAGCATGATCCATTCCGGCCGGTTCTTGGCTACGATGGCTACCTTATCCATCTTTTCCAGGATCCTTTCCTCGCCCGAGATGCCCATCCTAAGCAAGCCGGCGCTCAGCTTACCGATGGTCTCCGCCACCTGCGCCGTACCGTAAGCCTTCCAGGCCCCGCTCTCTTTTCCAACCAGCATATCCGGTAAATGCTCCCTTTCCAGGTTCAGCTCCAGGCAATCGAACAATCGTTTGGGGTCGGTCATAGTCATAGTTTGGATCAAATTAGCAAAAAAATCCTACTTGGACACTACCTGGTAATATTGCCCTTCCGGCAATTTAAAGATCCTGCCCTTCTGGAAATTGATAAAGCGATTATAATCATCGCTATGCGCAGTCGTCCACGCCTGGAAAGCCGGCAGATTGCCCGCGGCCCCGAAGATCCATTCATTATAGGCGTCGAACATCCCATCCTTCAGCAGCTGGCGCTGGTAGTCGAAGAGGCGGAAGGGGTAGTTCCCGGGATACGTATTGAACCAGTTGATAATGAATCTAGTGCGCAGTACGGTGATGGACTCTGCGGTGACCCCGTCCTTTACGAGGGATTCCAGAGGATTGTTGACATTCAGCCACGCGCCTACAAAGGCGGCCTTCCCTTCCTCGCTCTTCTTGTCGTCCGATTCCATAAAGACCTTCTTATAGCCTTCCAACAAAAGCTGTTTCATCTCCGCGGTCCGCTTGCTATAGCTTTCCAGGTTGATGAATATTTCGCCATACACCAGCGCCCATACCCGCTGGTTATTGAGAAAATAATATTTGGCGGCATTATAGTAGTTGCCGGAATAGTTAGGGTCGGTCTCGATGCCCTTTTCCCATTGCTTGATCGCTAAGTAGTATTCTTTCGCCCCCAGCAGCTCCCCATATTCGCTATACAGCACCCCGCTATGGGGCCAGCGTTTGAGCCCCTCCCTATACAGCCGCTCGCATTCCTTAAGGTCCTCGGTCGCCTTATAGAACATGCCTAAGAGCTGATAGGTTTGTACGTCGGCATCCTGTCTTTCTACCAGCGGCTTGGCGATCTCTTCCCCTTTTTCATAGTTCTTGTTCATGTAATAGTTGAACGCCAGGTCCTTGGTCAGCTCCAGGTTCTTCGGATCGCTCTTCAGGGCGCTGTTCAACACTACTATAGCATTGGAATAGTCTCCCTGCCGCGTAAAGGACCTCGCGGTCTCCTGCGGCGTCTTGGCCTCGGATGACTGCGCCAGTACGGGCATGTAAGCGATCGACAGTGCTAAGGGTAATGCAAGGAGCCTGTTCATGCTATTCATATGTTTCACTTTTTATGGACATTGTAGAATTAGATCAGGTGCGTCAGCAACCCATCCCGCAGCTTCGGCTCGAACCACGTGCTCTTCGGCGGCATCACCTGCCCGCTATCCGCGATATCGAACAGCTGCTCAATGCTTACCGGATAAAGGCTGAAGGCCGCCTTCATCTCACCGCTGTCGACCCGCCGCTCCAGCTCAGCCAGCCCACGGATGCCGCCTATAAAATCTATCCGCTTGTCTGTCCGGGGATCTTTTATAGCCAACAGCTTGTCGAGTACATTCTTTTGCAGGATCGTGACATCCAGCACACCAATGGGATCGCTGGTGAAGCTGCCGTCCTTGGCCACCAGCTTATACCAGTTACCATCGATATACAGCCCGAACTCATGCAGCTGCGTTGGAAGAAAAGCCTTGTCTACCTTGCCGATGAGGAACTCCTTCTGCAGGCTGTCGATGAACGCCGATACGCTGGCGCCATGCAGGTCATGTACGACACGGTTATAGTCCATGATCTTCAGCTCCTTGGAAGGGAAAAGCGTGGTCAGGAAATAATTGGAAGCCTTGGACGCGCCCGCCCCAAGGGCCTTCCTCACCTTCGCAGCCGAAGCCGCACGGTGATGGCCATCTGCAATGTACGTGCACGGTACTTCCGCGGCGAAAAGACCGGTGATGGCTTGTATCGTGCCTTCGTCTTCCACGGCCCATACCGTATGCCCGATGCCGTCGGCGGCCGTAAAGTCATACAGCGCCTTGTGATCCCGCTTCCACCCTTCGATCAGGTCGTCGATGGCGTTCACGCTTTTATAGGCCAGGAAGACATTGCCCGTCTGCGCCCGTATCGTCGTCATGTGATGGATGCGGTCGGCCTCTTTGTCGGGACGCGTGAGCTCATGCTTCTTGATGATATCCTTTTCATAATCATCGATGGAGCTTCCGCAGACCAGACCCGTCTGGCTCCGGCCATTCATCACCAGCTGATAGATATAGTAGCAGGGTTTGTCTTCTTCGATAAGTATGCCCTTTTCAATAAACGACTGCAGATTCTCTTTTGCTTTGTCATATACCTCCTGCGAATGCGTATCTATGTTCAGGGGCAGATCGATCTCGGACTTGGTGATATGCAAAAAAGAATAAGGGTTATCTGCCGCTTCTTCCCTCGCCTCGTGGCTGCTTAGGACATCATAGGGCTTCGATGCTACGGCGGAAGCAAGGTTTGGAACAGGCCTTAGCGCCTGAAATGGGACGATCGTAGACATATAGGTTTGTAAAAGTTTTGGAAATTAATATGTATTAGGCTTTTTTCAATGCGAACTCGTTCATCATTTCTGTCAGGGTTTGAACGCTTTCCAGCGGCAGGGCATTGTACAGAGATATGCGGAACCCGCCCACGCTGCGATGACCTTTTACGCCTACCATCCCATTGGCCTTGCAAAGAGCCTGGAACTCCTGCTCTAACGCAGGATCGTCCATTACGAAGACCACATTCATCTTGCTTCGGTCCTCCCGGGCTACCGTCGGCCGGAAGATGGGCAGCCTGTCCAGGGTGTCGTATAGCAGGGCGGCCTTTCGGTTGTTGATCGCCTCTATGGCCGGAACCCCGCCCAGCGCCTTCAGCCACCGTAGCGTGAGCATGCACACATAGATGGCGAATACGGGTGGGGTGTTCAGCAACGAGCCTGCCGCTATATGCTCGCGGTAATCCATCATCGAAGGTAAGGGCCTGTCCACCTTGCCCAGGATATCTTTGCGGACGACCAGCATATTTACCCCGGCGGCGCCGATATTCTTCTGGGCCCCGGCATAGATCAGCGCGAAGCGGTTGAAGTCCATCACCCGGCTGAGGATATCGCTGCTCATGTCCGCCACCAGCGGCGCCGGGCTGTCGGGAATGGAATGCATCTGCGTCCCTTCTATGGTGTTGTTGGTGGTATAATGGAAATAGGCCGCATCGGCAGGGATCTTATAGTCCTTGGGAATGTAGGTGTAATTGCGGTCTTTGGAGCTGGCCACGACATCTACGTGGCCATAGAGCCTGGCTTCCTTTATTGCCTTCTTGCCCCATACGCCGCCATCCAGATAGGCCGCCGTCTGCTGCTCATTCAGCAGGTTCATCGGCACCTGAAAGAATTGGGTAGACGCTCCCCCTTGCAGGAAGATGATCTCGTGGTCGCTATCCAGCTTCATCAGCTCCCGCGCAGTGCCAAGCGCCTCGTCTACGACTTCCTGGAACAAGGACGTACGATGCCCTAGCTCCAATATGGACAATCCCGTGTTGTTGAAATTCAGGATGGCTGCGCTGGCTTGTTCGAAGACTTCTTTCGGCAGGATACTGGGACCGGCATTGAAATTATGGATCACTGTAATTCGTTTTTTACAAATGAGTGCCAAAGATACTCCCTTGAAGGCAAAAAGCGTGCGTCATTTTGCCGGCGGCGCCTCGCCGCCATCGTGATCATCCACTTCCGCCACTCCGCCCGAAATAGCAAATTTCATCGCATCCGCAGAGCTGATATCCGTTAGCACCCGCACCCGGTCCCGCTTCACAAAATATAAGTGCCCGGCAAATGCATACGACTGCGGCAGGTAGACCGCGACATATTCCTGCAGGTCGAATTCATGCAGCTCCTCCTGGGTGATGAAGCCTACCTGCCAGACATCGCGCTCCGTGATGCTCACTAAGACGGCTTTTGTGAACTTGCGCTTGTTCCCCACAAAGGCTTCGAAGAAGTCCTTTATAGTGGAATAAATGAATTTGATGCCCGGCGTCCTTTCCAGCAGGCTCTCGGCAAACTCCACTACCCGGCTGACGATAAAGGACGGGGAAATATATCCTACCAGCAAAGCCATCCCGATGAATACCACAAAGCCCAGACCCGGGATCCGCCTCGGCAGGCCGGCCGGATCGGTACCCATCAGCTTCGGCGCAATGCTGTATAACAAGTTGGGTAAAATGCCGTCGATCCATTGAAAAGCGCTAATTACCGCCCAGATCGTTATGGAGATAGGGGCCAGGATAAGCAGCCCTTGCAAAAAAAGCCGGAATAGACTTCGGGGAACCTTACGAAGGGACATGTGCAGCGCGTTTAAGCCGTAAAATTAGGCTTTATTCTTCCTTTCCCGCCTTCTGGCCAGCCCAAAGAACCCGGCCAGCCTCCGGCTCCCACCCATCCCCCGCAACCAGCCTTCACCGACAATTTCCGCCGTTCGCCGACATAAAATGTACAAATTCCGCCGGAAACTTTGGTAACACTAAAAGTTTTTCTAGTTTTGCAGCCGTGGAAGTAAAAGAAAGAATACTGGAAAAAGCTACCGACCTGTTCATGCGATATGGCATCCGCTCTATCACCATGGACGAGATCGCTACATCCCTGGGCATCTCAAAAAAGACTATATATCAATTCTTTAAAGATAAGGATGAATTAGTATTTGCCGTCATCGAGCAGGAGACGGGCGAGAACGAAACGGAATGCGTCGATTTTCGCAATAACGCGGTAGACGCCGTGCACGAGATCTTCCTGGCAGTAGAGAACCTGGACGAGCTCTTGCGATATACCAACCCCCTGGTGCTCTATGACCTGGAAAAATACCACCCCCGGGCCTACCGGAAGATCAAGGACTTTAAGGTCGAGTTCCTTCACACAGCCACCGTCGAGAACCTGCGGCGCGGCATCGAGGAAGGCCTGTACCGTAGTGACCTGCAAAAAGATATCGTAGCCAGGAGCCGGGTCGAATCGGCTTTTTTCGTCTTCAACCCGGATATGTTCCCACACGGAAAATATTCCATGTCGGAGGTCAACTTCGAGCTGGCGATCCTGTTCCTGCACGGGGTCGTCTCGGAAAAAGGTAAGCCGCTAATTGAAAAATACACCACCGAACGCAACAAAAAACTATCTCATGAACAGAAAGTTTAACAAAGCCCAAAGTCGCTCCCGGAGCCCCTGGCGAAGCATCGTGCTACCCGCAGCCCTGCTCCTCCTGGCTTTGAACCTCCGTGCCCAGCCACCTGCTGCTTCCTCCGCCCAATCGCCGCAGGTATACGAATTCTCCCTCGCCCAGGCGATCGATTTCGCCACGAAGAACAGCATACTCGTAAAAAATGCCCTGCTGGACTACCAGATCCAACAACAAAGCAACCGCGCCACCACCTCCCAGGCACTACCACAGGTAACCGGCAATCTGGGAGTCACCGATTATATCCAGATCCCCACCACACTCATCCCAGGTGAGTTTATCGGCCAGCCCGGAACCGAGATCCCCGTAAAGTTCGGTACAAAATGGAATTCCACCGGCGGGGTAACGCTCACCCAGGTGCTGTTCGATGGCCAGGTGTTCGTAGGCCTCCAGGCACGCCAGGCTTCGCTCGATTTCTATCTCAAGAAAAAGGAAATAACGGAGCAGCTGGTCCGCGTCAATATAAACAAGATCTATTACCAGCTGCTTATCGCCAGGTCCCAGATAGACCAGATAGACGCCAATATCGCCAACCAGGAATCCCTGTTGCATAACTCTACGGAAATGTTTAAAAACGGTTTTGCCGAACAGCTCGACGTCGATAAGGCAACCGTCCAGCTGTCCAACCTGGAATCGGACAAGATCGCAACGGAGTTCAATATTGCCAGTGGCTACCTGGGCCTCAAGGTGCTGCTGGGTATGCCCATAAGAGATTCTCTGCGGCTCACGGATTCCCTTACCTACGATATGATCCGCGACGCCGCTATCAACGATCCCTACAAATATTCCGATCGCCGCGAGTATCAGCTGCTCCAGATCAACCGCCAGCTAAACGAGTACGATGTAAAACGATACAAAAAGGAATATATCCCTACCGCCAAGCTAAATGCCAACTACTCTCAAAACCAATACGTCAACAATTTCGACCTGGGCCAGAAGAACAGCTGGTTCCCCACCACTTATATCGGCATCGCGGTCAACATCCCAATTTTCGATGGCTTCTACAAAGATGCTAATGTCAAACAGGCAAAGCTCCGGCTGCAACAGACACTTAATGGAGTTGACTCCCTGAAGATCCGTATCGACAACGACGTCAAAGATGCCCAGCTCCGCTTCACCGCCGCGCTGGCCTCCCTCGATTATCAAAAGAAGAACATGGATCTCTCCGAAAAAGTATATGCCCAGACCCGGAAAAAATATGAAAGCGGCCTTGGGTCAAATCAGGAGATCATAACCGCCCTCTCCGATCAAAAGACGGCCCAGGCCAACTATTTCAACGCCCTCTATAATGCTGTCGTTGCCAAGATCGATTACCTCAACGCCATCGGAAAATTATAAGCTAAACTATCAAAAACACATTTTATGCATAAGATACTGACTGTTGTTTTGAGTTCTTCCCTCCTGCTTGCCGCCTGCGGTAGCAGCTCAGGTCCGAAGGGCGATTCGCTCGCAGGGAAAAAGGCCCGGCTGGACAGCCTGAAAGCACAACAGGAAAAGCTTGGCAAGCAGATCACTACCCTGCAAGACGAGATCGCGAAGATCGATACGACGGCAGGCAGCAAAGAAAAGGCAAAGCTCGTTGCCCTCTCCGCTCTCGCACCCACTTCGTTCACCCATTATATCGACTTGCAAGGTAGCGTCGAGGCCGTGAATACCTCAAATATCTCGCCCCGTGGCCAGGGTGGAGTTGTCAGACAGCTCAACGTAAAACAGGGCGATCATGTAAAACAAGGCCAGCTCCTCCTAAAGCTCGACGACGCCGTTCAACGCCAGCAGCTGGCCAACGCTCAAACCCAGCTGGCCTATGCTCAGGACCTCTATCAGCGCCGTAAGAATCTTTGGGACCAGAAGATCGGCATGGAAACAGATGTCATCAATGCAAAGAACCAGGTCGATCAGGCACAGAATAATCTCAAGGCAGCACAGGATCAGCTGGATTTCACCAATGTCTACACCGATATCCCCGGCACAGTTAACACCCTTTCTGTAAAGGTCGGCGAAAGCTTCGCTCCAGGCGCCCAGTCCTTGCAGATCGTCAATACCGATAACCTCAAAGTAGTCGTTCAGGTTCCGGAAATTTACCAGGAACGTGTCAAGGTCGGCACTCCGGTAAAGATCGCATTGCCAGGCCTCAATAATAAAGAGATCATCGGTATGGTCCATGTCGCCGGACAGGCGATTAACGAAGGTAACCGCTCCTTCCAGGTAGAGATCCACCTGCCTAATAGAAATGACATCCGCGCCAATCAGGTCGCAGTCGCAAAAATACAGGACTATACAGCCAGCAATGTCCTCACCATCCCCATCAATACACTGCAGACAGACGAAAAAGGTAAATACGTGATGGTCGCTACAAAGGACAAAGACAAGACCGTCGCACATAAAAAGTCGATCACCATCGGCCAGACCTATTCCGATAAGGTAGAAGTCACCGCCGGTCTTGAGACAGGTGATTCACTCATCACCGATGGATTCCAGGGCCTCTACGAAGGTCAGCTGATCACCACACAATAGGCAGCCGGCTAAACCACGCCGCCTATTCCTTAATCATTTGAAAAGACACTTATGAGCGCTTTAGAAAATATCACCGATAAGTTCAAAGACTTTGTAATCACAACCTGGGCAATAAAAAGCAAAACGTTTATCTATCTGCTCATGATCATCGTGAGCGCGATAGGCGTCATCCAGTTCGTAACTCTCCCAAAGGAACAGTTCCCCGATATCGTGATCCCGACGATCTACGTCTCGACGATCTATACGGGCACCTCGCCAAAGGACATGGAGAACCTGGTCACCCGACCCATCGAAAAACAGATCAAGGCCATTACCGGCGCCAAGATCAATAAGTTCACCAGCACCTCCCAGCAGGATTATTCCGCCATCGTAGTCGAATTCGAAACGGATGTAAAAACGGACGTAGCCCTCCAAAAAGTAAAGGATGCCGTCGATAAGGCGAAACAGGACCTGCCGACAGATCTCACCCAGGAACCCACAGCGCTCGAAGTAAACCTTTCCGACCAACCCATCATGTACGTCAATATCAGCGGTGATTATGACCAGCAGCGGCTGAAGAAATTCGCCGACGATATGAAGGACGGGCTCGAAGATCTTCCCGAACTCAACCGTGTCGATATTGTCGGCGCTCCGGAACGCGAATTCCAGATCAATGTCGACAATTATAAGATGCGCGCGTCCAATATCACCTTCGACGATATCGCCAATGCGGTGAAAGGTGAGAACCTCGATATTTCCGGCGGCCAGCTCGATGTCGGAAACATGAAGCGAAATCTTCAATTGAAGGGACAGTTCCACACCGCCCAGGACATCTCCCAGATCATCGTCCGCAGTCCCAACGGCGGCGGCGCAGTCTACCTCAAGGATATCGCCACCATCAAAGACACCATCAAAGACCGGGAAAGCTATGCCCGGCTCGATCACAAGAATGTCGTTACCCTGAATATCATCAAACGTAGCGGGGAAAACCTCATCAATACTTCGGAAGATGTGAGAAAGGCGGTCCAGGACATGAAGCTCACGCTGCCAAAAGACCTTAACGTGGTCATCACCAGCGATCAAAGTACAAAGACCCGCACATCCTTCAATGACCTCGTAAACTCTATTGTCATCGGGTTTATCCTGGTATTGATCATCCTGATGTTCTTCATGGGCGTGGTCAACGCCTTTTTCGTGGCGCTCTCGGTCCCGCTAAGCATGTTCGTAGCCTTCGTGTTCCTGCCGGCGGCAGATCTGGTCATCGGCTCGCACGTGACCCTTAACTTTATCGTTCTTTTCGCCCTGCTCTTCGGCCTCGGCATCATCGTGGATGACGCCATCGTGGTCATCGAAAATACGCATCGCATCTTTACCCAGGGCAAAGGCAAGATCAGCGCCCCCACCTCGGCCAGGATGGCGGCGGGCGAGGTATTCGTACCGGTACTGGCGGGGACGCTCACCACCCTCGCGCCCTTCTTCCCACTGCTCTTCTGGCCGGGTCTGATCGGGAAGTTCATGGTCTATCTCCCGGCGATGTTGATCTTCACCCTCGCGGCCTCACTGATCGTGGCATTTATCATGAATCCGGTCTTCGCCGTCGACTTCATGAACCATCCCGAAGAAGAAGGCGAAAAGTCCCGATTGGCCATCTTCAAAAAGCCAGGGTTCTGGATAGCCGTTGTCTTTGGCATCCTCCTGGACTTGGCAAAATTCCCCTTCCTCGGTAACCTGCTTCTTTGCCTTGTCTTCCTTGCTATCCTGAATGTTTTCGTATTCGACCGGATGATCCATGGTTTCCAGAACCGGGTCCTGCCCTGGATCATGGGTCACTATGAAAGCCTGCTTCGCTGGGCCTTAAAAGGATGGCGGCCGGCCTGGCTGCTTGTCAGCACGTTCTTACTGTTGATCTTTTCGTTGTTCTTTTTCAGTGCCAGGAAAGTGGACGTCGTATTCTTCCCCAAGGGTGACCCTAATCAGATCTTCGTCTACCTCAAATTGCCCGTGGGTACGGCGGTAGACTATACAGACTCCGTCACAAAGACGCTGGAAACAAAAGTGTATAAAGTGTTGGGTATGGAGAACGGGAAAGAGAACCCGATCGTCGAAAGCGTTATTACCAATATCGCCATCGGCGCAAACGATCCAACCAGCGGCGACCAAAGTACCCACCCCGAATTAGGCCGGATCCAGGTCTCGTTCGTCGAATTTGCAAAACGTAACGGTGTGGCTACTTCCAGATACCTTGATTCCATCCGTCACGTAATGAACGGTATTCCCGGCGCGGAGATCACTGTCGACCAGGAACAAAGCGGCCCGCCAACCGATCCTCCGGTCAATATCGAAGTGGCCAGCGATGATTTCGACGATCTCATCAAGACCGCCGTAGCCCTGAAGAATTACCTCGACTCCCTCCAAACACCAGGAGTGGAAGAGCTGAAAATGGACGTAGACCTCACCAATCCCGAAATAACATTAACGGTAGACCGCCAACGGGCCATGACCGAAGGCGTAACCTCTTCGCAGATCGGCCAGCAGTTGCGGACAGCATTGTTCGGATATGAAGCCTCGAAGATCAAAGAAGGAAAAGACGAATATAAGATCCAGATCCGCAACCTGGCCGTTCAGCGAAAGAACCTCACCGACCTCCTCAACATGAACATTACCTTTAGGGATATCGCTTCCGGCGGCGCTATCAAGAACGTTCCTATCAGTTCCCTCGTTCATGTAGACTATACCAGTACCCTCGGAAGCGTGAAACGCAAGAACCAAAAACGTGTCATTACCCTGAAGTCCAATGTACTCAATGGCTACACGGCACCTGCTGTCAATGAGCAGCTCGCGCGGGAGATCGGAGATTTTAAAAAGAAATCCGACGGTGTCACGATAAAGCAAACGGGCGAAGGCGCACAACAGGCAGAAACGACGACCTTTCTCGGAAATGCGCTGCTTATCGCCCTGTTCTTCATCCTTGGCATCCTGGTGCTCCAATTCAATTCCGTCAGCAAAGCCGTGATCATTCTGAACGAGATCCTCTTTAGCGTCATCGGGGTCATACTCGGCTTCGCCGCCACAAGAATGCAGGTCTCCGCGATTATGACGGGTCTCGGTATCGTCGGCCTCGCCGGTATTGTCGTAAAGAATGGGATACTCGTGATCGAATTTACCGATGAGCTCCGGAGTCGCGGGATGAAAACACGCGAAGCCGCCATCGAGGCCGGGAAGACCCGCATCATTCCCGTCTTGCTGACAGCGCTGGCCGCCATCCTGGCCCTTGTACCACTGGCTGTTGGCTTCAATATCAATTTCGTCACGCTATTCTCGGATCTGAACCCGCACATTTACTTCGGCGGCGACAATGCCGTATTCTGGAAACCACTGTCCTGGACTATCATCTTCGGCCTGGCCTTCGCCTTCTTTATGACCCTGTTCATGGTGCCCAGCATGTACCTTATGGCGGAACGACTTAGACGACCCATGCGCCGTCACTGGGGCGGAAAATGGGTCTCTTTCCTGGGAATTCCGCCTTTCACTATCATCTTCCTTATCCTCATGTTCATCAGCCTCATCCGGCATTCCGCCGAAGTGGCTGCACGCAGACGCCGCCTGCAAGGCCGCCGTGGTGCCGATGAGACCTGGATAAGAAGCTGGTTTTAATTAACTTTAGAAAAAGTAATACCATGCGTAACAACCATGAGATAGACTATAAGATTTACGGTGAGGAAATGCAATTCGTCGAAGTAGAGCTCGACCCCGGTGAAACCGTCATCGGCGAGCCCGGCGGCTTCATGATGATGGATGACGGAATCGAAATGCAAACCATGTTCGGCGACGGCTCCGCAGCCGCTAACCAGGGCGGCCTCCTCGGGAAACTCATGAACGCCGGCCGCCGCGTCCTCGTAGGCGAAAACCTCTTCATGACCGCCTTCACCAATATCGGCCAGGGAAAAAGAAAGGTCAGCTTCGCCGCCCCTTATACCGGTAAGATCATCCCCCTCGACCTGCAACAGCTCGGCGGCACCATCCTGGCTCAAAAAGACGCCTTCCTCTGCGCCGCCAAAGGCGTCAGCATCGGCATCGCCTTCCAACGCCGGCTCGGTACCGGCATCTTCGGCGGCGAAGGCTTTATCATGGAAAAACTCGACGGCGACGGCCTTGCCTTCGTCCACGCCGGCGGCTATATCATCGAAAAGGAATTGAGACCAGGAGAGATCCTGAAAGTAGACACCGGCTGCGTAGTAGCCTATCAGCCTACCATCGACTTCGACATCGAATTCATCCGCGGCATCCGCAACTGGATGTTCGGCGGCGAAGGCCTGTTCTTCGCCATATTGCGCGGCCCGGGAAAAGTATGGCTCCAGTCCCTGCCCATCAGCCGGCTCGCCAGCCGCATCATCCAGTACAGCCCCCAGTTCGGCCATCGCCGCGAAGAAGGTAGCATCCTGGGCGGCCTCGGCAATCTGCTTGACGGCGACGGATTCTAAGAAATAAAAAAAGGCGCCATATGGCGCCCTTTTTTATGACTAAAATAATTTTGATGATCTCAGATATCCGCAAAGAATTCTTCCAATGAAAGCACAAAACCAGGCAATACTTCTGTCGTGACATCGTCGCCAATTGTCAGCAAACGCGAGGCCTGGAATTTTCCGTCAGTTAAAATATATTTTAAAAACGTCCTTTCCTGCGGGACCACTACCCAGTATTCCTTTACGCCCGCTTCCTCGTATGCCTCATACTTGTTCCTTAGCTCCGTCTTATTGTTACCGGGTGAAAGTATTTCTACGACAATATCCGGGGCGCCAATACATCCCCTATCATCCAGTTTGGAGGGATCGCATATTACACAGATATCGGGCTGAACGACAGTCAAGATATCTTTGTCGTCCTTTGATTTCCGGGGTAGCCTGACATCGAAAGGAGCGGGAAAAGCGCTGTAAGGCTTGCCCTTCAGGAAATTGTAAACTTCTCCGGTCATCCGGTACACCAATTCCTGGTGAACACGGTTGGGCGCCGGACTCATCCTGAACAGCTTTCCCTTGATAAGCTCCAACCGTTCCTCAAACGTCCATTTCAGATAATCCGCATAGGTGTAGTCTTTTGCAAAATCGAGGTCAATCAGTTGCATATAATTGAATTTAACGATTAATTCCTGCTACTGGAAAATCGGCTCAGCAACTGCAATATTTCCAAATACAACCACACCAACGTCACCAGCAGCCCAAAAGCGCCATACCATTCCATATACTTCGGGGCGCCCATCTTCTCGCCCGTCTCTATCTGGTCAAAGTTCAGCACCAGGCTCAACGCAGCGATCACGACGATAAAGAGATTCACTACGATGCCTATCAGACTGTTGTCACCCCATTGCATAAAGGGTATCCGAACCCCGAAAAAGCCCAGCACAATGTCTATCAGATAAAAGATGCCGATCCCGATGATCGAAGACATCATCACCGCCTTGAACTTATTCGTAGCCTGGATGATCCTGAAATTATACAGCAGGAAGACCGCAAAAGCCACCCCGATGGTGAGCAAAACGGCTTCCATGATGATGTTCGGATACTTCAGCTTGAATTTCTCATTGATAATAGCAGACAGACCGCCCAACGCAAGACCTTCGAGCAGCGCATAGGCAGGTGAAAGATATTTAGCGAGCTTCGGCACGAAAGTGGTGGCGACGCCGCAAATCAACCCGCCGAATATGCCGACCATCATTAGGGTCATCATCGTGGGCGCCTTGAAGGAATAATATAGCTTCCAGGTATAGGCTGCGCCAGCCAGCACCAGGATCATCAGGAAACCGAATTTTTGAATGGAGCCGCGTACCGTCATCGATCCGGCGTCTTGCTCTGCCAAAGACCTGGTGAAGATCTTTTCAGATAGGGTAGGGTTACTGGAATTGAAGAGTGCCATAGTTATAGAGTTTTACTTTTTTGTAGTTGCAAATAGCATACAAATCTAACACGGAAAGCCTTCCCCTGTTAAACTGTCAGCATAACTTTAACAATACCTGGAATATCAAGCTCAACGCCTCCTTCCCCTATCCCTGTTAGGCGGCGGCGCTCCCGGTGGTGGCGGTGGACCAGTCTTTTTGGCGTCCGGATTACCTCCGGCATTGCCATCCCTGCCTCTGCGTCCGTTATTGTCCGGCTGGCCTTCTCTGCGGCCACCAGGATTCCCGGGGCCAGCGCCTCGACTGCCGTCTTCCGGACCCGCACCTCGGCCGCCGCCAGAATTCTCCGGACCCGCGCCCCGGCCGCTGCCGGAATTATGCTGGGAATGATGCTTGTGTCCGTGCTTTTTCTTGCGGTCCGCTTTTTCCAGGGTCTTCAGGCTGATCTGACCCACGAGATCCACAAATCCGGTTTCCGATTCCTCTTTCGGCTTGCCGGTAGTCACTTCTACCGGGTCCAAAGTGTCCGGGACCGTATTCTGCAGATTCATCTGCCTGATCTTCTTTACCCGCTCAATGGTCATCGGATACTGTTTGTTGCTGTCAGGCAGCACATACCACATCAGGTTCTTGAAAATATCTTTTTTGATAAGCGTCGCCGTTCCCTTCGCTACCTGCAGGAACTCCACATTGTCGGGGAAGTTCTGCAAAGCATCCAGGTAGGTGTCCAGCTCATAGTTCAGACAACATTTGAGGCGGCCGCACTGTCCGCTCAGCTTGCTCTGGTTGATGGACAGGTTCTGATACCGGGCCGCAGTCGTATTCACGGATTTAAAATCGCTCAGCCAGGTAGAACAGCACAATTCCCGGCCACAGCTACCTATCCCGCCAACCTTCGCGGCTTCCTGGCGGGCGCCGATCTGACGCATCTCCACCTTCAGCCGAAACTCCCCGGCATAAAGCTTTATCAGCTCCCGGAAGTCCACCCTGTCGTCGGCTATATAAAAAAAAGTCGCTTTCCTGCCGTCTGCCTGGATCTCTACCTCGCTCATCTTCATTTCAAGCTTGAGCCGTCGGGCTATCGCCCGGCTCCGCACCAAGGCCTCTTTCTCCCGGGCCTTATTCTGTTGCAGGACCTCCAGGTCCTTGTCGGTCGACCTGCGCAACACCTTCTTGAAATCGGGGCTCTTCTCCTCTACTCCCTTCTTCTTCATCTGGAGCCGGACTAATTCCCCCGTCATCGAGACCTCCCCTACATCGAATCCGCTGACACCCTCCACGCTCACCATTTCTCCATTTGTCAGGGCCAGGGTGGTGGCATTGCGATAAAATTCCTTCCTGCTGCCCTGGTTGAAGCTCACTTCTATGATCCGGCATCCGCTCTCAGGGTCGCTAAATGGCAGATTCGCAAGCCAGTCGTGTACATTTAACCGATTACAGCCGCCAGTGCTGCACCCGCCGTTACTCTTGCACCCGGACGGTTTGCCCCCTTTGGTTGTACCACAATTGCTACAGCCCATATCTACAATAAGTTAAAAAGTGTGAAAAATATGGCAAAAAGAAGGGAACCGCATACCGGCAGGAAGGCGCAACAAAGCCATTATTCAATTTATATAGAATACAAAGTACGCTTATCAACAGTACCGGCATCTTTCTCACATATTCACGGCGCTTGCCAGCCTGGTCCGGATTACACTTCTTTTCACCTGGCCTTTAACGGCCATCGAAGTCAAATATACACAGAAACAAGCATTTATTGCACCTGGAAGCGTTTTTTCCTGACCCGGCCCTAGCCAACCACCACCACCCTTTTCTCCGCCAGAATATGGTACAATTTGATTGTCAAGGCATGAAACAGCATTTTCGCATGGGCATTCCGTTCAATATAATAGGCCGCCTTGTCCAGCTCTTCGATAATGGCCTTCTGCTGACCGATATCCGCGATCTTGTTAAGCCGCAGCGCGAAGTCTTTTTCCGCCTCCGGAATAGGCAGCTCAGCCCCTTCCATATAACGCAGCCGGACGGCCTGCTCCAGCAAATGGTTAAAATACCGCAGAAATTGCTTCTGACGCTCCCTGCCCGACTTGCTGATCTCGTCGATCCATTTAACCTGGGCGATAGGACCCGTCTTCAGAATGGCATTCAGCCAGTCCCGCAGCACCCCTTGCCAGTCGTCATCCGCATGTCTTATCAGCTGCAGCGCTTCATGGTAATTGCCTTCACAGAGCACAGCGATCTGCCTGGCCTGTCCGGCTTCCAGACCGGCACGCTCCCTGAGAGCCTGCTCGATGTCCGCAGTCTCCGGCAGCGGCATCTTCACCAGCTGGGTACGGGAAAGAATGGTCTGCAGGATCATGCCCTCATTTTCCGCAACCAGCAGGAACAAGGTATTCGCCGGCGGCTCCTCTATCAGTTTCAGCAGCTTGTTGCCCTCATTGCCCAGGTATTCCGGCATCCACATGATCAAGATCTTATACCCGCTCTCGAAACTTTTAAGGCTCAGCTTATGAATGATATCATTGCATTCCTGCGCCGTGATATTCCCCTGCTTGTTTTCCGCACCGATAAACTGCAGCCAGTCATACGAATTGCCATAGGGATACTGCGCGACGAATTCCCGCCACTCAGATCCGTAATCAGTGCTCACGGGCTTGTCGCCCGCCTTTTTGGGAATTACCGGGTAGGAGTAGTGAATGTCCGGATGGATGAGCTTTTTCGCCTTCATACAAGAAGGGCAGACCCCGCAGGCATCCATCATCAGCTCCGCCTTACCCTCCCGGTTCACTTTTTCGCATACCACATATTGGGCGAAAGCCAGCGCCATCGGCAGCACACCGCTGCCCTCCTGCCCCAACAGGAGCAAAGCATGACTAAGCCGGTTGAAGTGGACCAATTCCACCAGGTGCTTCTTTACCGGCGCCTGACCAATGACTGAAGAGAACGACATAGCCGCAAATATACGAGGCCGGCCCGATCTTCGGGCCGGCCTCTTTGTTCCCAAGGGAAATACGCTTAGTTCAAATATTTTGTTATCTGGTCGTCCATCGGTTTTACCTTGCTCGGGAATACCGCGATCAGCTTGCCGTTCTCATCAACCAGGAACTTGGTGAAATTCCACTTGATCACCGGATCGGCAACACCCATTTTCTTGGCCTCGTCCGTGAGGTATTTAAATAAAGGATGGATATTATCCCCTACCACATCTACCTTTTCGGCCATAGGGAAAGTTACGCCATAGTTCTTGGTGCAGAATTCGCTGATCTCTTTATTGGAGCCCGGCTCCTGCTGCGCAAAATTGTTGGCGGGGAACCCAATGATGACCAGCTTACCCTTGTAAGTCTCATATAGCTTTTCCAGATCGGCATACTGCGGGGTAAAGCCACACTTGCTGGCTGTGTTGACGATCAAAATTTTCTTGCCTTTGTATTTGGCAATGTCGAGCGGTGTCCCATCCAGTCCGGTCACCTTGAAATCATAGACACTGTTGGCTCCAACGAATAAGAAAAGGGAAAGAAGAAGTATGCGTACCATAAAATAATGATTTTAGTGAAAGGTATTTAAGTTCTCAAAGTTACTACTTTGTTTGAACGCTAATGTTTAAGCTAGTGACAATTTTGAATGATGGATGGTCATATGGCATGCTGGATGGACCGGCGCCAGGCATGCCCTCTTCAGCTCGACAGCCTGGTCCTCACCAGGGCCAGGGCCTACTGCCGTTGATAGCAGCCCAGGTCCGGATTTAGCGCAGGCCGCGGATTGCCGTCCAGGTCTATCCCGATGCCCGCCGGGATTCCCGCCCCCGCGGCAGGACTGCCGGCCTGCAGCCGGAAATTATAGTATGTCGCCGAATTATTCACGCTGTCGAACAACGGGTCCTGATTCGCAATGATCCCCGCAACAGTAACACCCGAAGGCGCCGTCTTTACCTTCCAGAGACAGCTGGAAAAGCTGACATTGAAAACGCCGGTTCCCTCCTGACTGACGACGACCTCATTGTCGACGTCTCCATTGGCGCCCCAGAAAATGCAGTTGTCGAATACGGCTTGCATATTTCCCGTCACCAGCGAACTCCCCTGCTGGATAACGTCGGCGACGGTCAGAACCGGCTGTGTATGCGAAATGTAATTGTTGGAATAGGCCGCTGCCGTGCACTGCTGAAAGAGATAATAGCCGCCACCCCCAAGCTCCAGGTTCTGGCCGCAGTTGCTGATAAGACAGTTGTTGGCCTGCAGGCTGCCTTGCACGCCGATGATCCCTGCCGAATAGCCGTTGTCTATGATGCACTGCTCCAGCAATACCTTAGGTATGGTCCCTGCGGGCGGCGCCAGCACGACAACGCTCTGATCGGCATTCCTGATCACCGCATACTTCAGGTCGTTCCCTGCGCTGGTGGCCCGGACATAAATTCCTGGCCAGCTTCCGGGAAAGCTACTATATGGCGCGTCGAGCCGGTCACCTAAAAATGACACCCTCGTACTATCATAGTGGTCGCCATTCACCAGCAGCGTCCCGTCCACAAGCAAGGGGGCATCGGCATGAAAATAAACCTTGCATCCGGCAGAGATGGTAAGCAGGGCATTCGTGTCCACCTGCAGCCCGCCTAAAATAACGTACGGAAGCTTATTGTCCCAGACAGTATTACCCGTCAGTACCTGGTTGCGGAGAAAATGCGCATCCTGCCCATAGGCCTCTAGCTGGATATATCGTTTGTTACCATTGAAAGCCACCTGTATGCTGTCCTGCACAACAAAAGGCAGGTCCGCCGACTGCGGGTCGATCTGCACCGCCACGAATATATAAAGGCTGTCGCCTGCATCGATATCTATATTATCCTGCTCCGGACCCGGTGAACCGTCGATATTGATGTGGAAATAGCTCTGGCTCCCGCCCATGAGCCGCACTGCAGAAAGGCGAAGCTTCTGATCGTTATCATTGATGATCTTCACCGATTCCGTAATAGAGCCGGTGCTCACAAACACCGTGTCGAAAAAAAGCGTATCCGCGGAGAATTGGACGACGGCATTGCCACCAGTGATAAAGGAATTCTTCCGGCAGGAGAATACGAATACGGCAAACAACAGCAATAACAGGAGCGGATGCTTCTTCATCGGTATTAAAGGTACGTCCCGCTTGCGATCAAAACAAATGCTGATACACCTCCTCTACCCGGCCTACAGGCACTATCTCTATATCGAACTTCTGTGAACCCACCCCCTTTTGATTATACTTGGAGACGAAAATACGTTCGAACCCCAGCTTCTCGGCCTCGGCTATCCGCTGCTCTATGCGGTTCACGGCACGGATCTCTCCGCTTAGCCCCACTTCCCCGGCAAAGCAGGTGCGCGACGATACAGGCGAATCTTCATAAGAGCTCAGCAGGGCGCACAGCACGGCCAGGTCCATCGATGGGTCTTCTACCTTCAATCCCCCGGTTATATTAAGGAAGACGTCTTTTACCCCAAAATGAAATCCGCCCCTCTTCTCCAGCACCGCCAGCAAAAGCTGAAGCCTGCGCAGATCGAACCCGCTGACCGTCCGCTGTGGCGTACCGTAAACCGATTGTGTCGCCAACGCCTGCACTTCTATCAATAGTGGCCGAAGACCCTCGATCGTAGCAGCGATGGCGATGCCGCTAAGCTGCTCCTCTCTTTGCGTGATCAGCAGCTCGCTGGGATTGCTGACACCTCGCATGCCCTGCTCGGTCATTTCGTAAATGCCCAGCTCAGCCGTGCTGCCAAAGCGATTCTTCAACGTGCGCAGGATACGATAAGCATAATGCTGGTCCCCTTCGAATTGCAGCACGGTATCCACCATATGCTCCAGCACCTTGGGACCCGCAATACTCCCATCTTTAGTGATGTGACCAATGAGGAAAACAGGGGTAT
>JAMFRX010000388.1 GCA_026224995.1 Puia dinghuensis | reverse complement strand
TGGAAATAGTTCTCTACGCCGGTGGCCTGCTTGCCCAGCTTCCTGCCGGTCTGGTAGATGTACAGGTCGAGGTAGGTATCTTCTTCGAAGTCAGCCTGGCCGCGATAGGTGCGGTAGAGCAGGCCATTGATAACGGTAGGTTCGTCGGAGATGGCGGTCTTTAGCCGGTCCTCATATTTCTCGAGCTGGAAGGATTTTTCGTTGATGAGCTCGTTGGGTGCGCCCTGGGTATAATAGCGCAGGTTGGATTGCAGGTTCTCGAAGCGGAAGAGCTGGTCCTGCCAGAGCTGAGGATCCAGCTCCAGGGCTACCACGTCGGCGTTCTTGATGTCGAGGTAGAAGGAGTCGCTTAGGTGGAAGACCAGCTTGCTGCTGACATGCATCGTCCCGAACAGGTAGGAAGGCTTTTTGAGGCCATTGCCGGTGATCTCCCACAATAAGGTAGGGTATTTTTTCTCTATATGTCGCTGAGCGGAGGTGGACAAGGCGAAAGACAGAAAAAAAGCAGTTACCACAGTCATCAAAATCCAAAGCCGGCAGAACCTAAGCGGGGTCGATCTCATTATAGGTGGGTTACGATACAAGGTGCATAAAAGACGTCAATATGGGAAAATTATTTTGGTATGGGCTAGTTAAATTCGGTCAATAGGAAACTGGGGCGGCGAGCCACGGAATAAGCCAGTAAACCGGGGGCCGGCGAAACCAAATTTGCAAATGCAGTATTTTTGCGCTACCTTTGCCCGCTTGGAAAAATCATGCCGTAACATGATAGCAGATCGGGTGCCGTAAGACCTGGTTTGTACCGGAAACCTTTCCGTTCTATCTTTACCACCTCCTGGTATCATGTGCGAATGTCTATGCCCTAGTGCTTAGCCCTGTAACAATTAAAATTTATCATTCCACATGAAGCTTTCACAGTTCAAGTTTGACCTTCCCTTAAACCTTATTGCCCAACACCCTGCGAAAAAAAGAGAAGATAGCCGAATGATGGTGGTGCATCGCAAGACAGGGGTTATAGAGAACAAGCATTTCCGGGACATCCTGGAATATTTCGACGATAAAGATGTTTTTGTAGTCAACAATACCAAAGTGTTTCCCGCCCGCATGTATGGCCGGAAGGAGAAGACCGGCGCCAAGATCGAAGTGTTCCTGCTTCGTGAGCTCAACAAGCCCAACAGGCTTTGGGATGTGATCGTAGATCCTGCCAGGAAGATCCGGGTTGGCAACAAGCTTTACTTTGGGGATAACGACGAGCTGGTGGCAGAGGTCATCGACAACACTACGAGCCGGGGTCGGACGATACGTTTCCTGTGGGACGGCAGTGATGACGAGTTCCGGCAGGTGCTGGAGGTATTGGGCGAGACGCCTTTGCCCAAGTATATCAAGCGCAAGCCCGACGAAGAGGACAAGGAGCGTTATCAGACGGTATATGCCAAGCACGAAGGGGCTGTGGCGGCGCCGACGGCGGGGCTGCACTTCAGCAAGGAACTGATCAAGCGGCTGGAGATCAAAGGCGTTCGTTTTGCCGAGATCACGCTACATACGGGCCTGGGCACTTTCCGGCCGATAGAGGTGGAAGACCTGAGCAAGCACAAGATGGATGCGGAGTACTACCGCATCGAAGACGATGCCTGCAAGATCGTCAACAAGGCGCGGCTGGGCAACCACCGCATCTGCTCCATCGGGACGACGACGATGCGGGCGATAGAATCTTCTTTTACGGCCGAGAAGCTGCTGAAGCCTTCCGAAGGCTGGACCAATACCTTTATTCACCCGCCTTACCAGTTCAATATCGCCGATGCGCTGGTAACGAATTTTCATCTCCCCAAGACGAGCCTGCTGATCATGGTATGCGCTTTTGCCGGGTATGATCTTGCGATGGAGTCATATAAGAAGGCCATCAAGGATAAATACCGGTTCTTTAGCTATGGAGATGCGATGCTGGTTGTTTAGCACAAACAGCAGCTTGAGTCAGACAACTTTCAGACATGAGAATTCTTCTTGCCATTTTTTTTCTACTACCCTGCCTTATGGTCAAAGCACAGCAGGAGCTGCCGTTATATGGTAGCCAGCCAATTCCCAATTCCAAACCTGGCCCCGACCAGGAGATGGTGGATTCTTCAAGCAATCCTGTCCGGCTTTCGTACAGTAAAGTGAGCCGCCCTACCCTGACGGTATACCTGCCCGCGGCAGGTAAGAGCAACGGGACGGCGGTCATCGTCTGTCCAGGGGGTGGATATTCCCATTTGGCGATGTCACACGAGGGCAAGGAGGTCGCAGAGCTGCTGGCCACCTGGGGTGTCACCGCCTTCGTGCTGAAATACCGGCTTCCCAGCGACGAGACGATGATTGACAAGACGATCGGTCCGTTACAGGATGCGCAGCGGGCGATCCAACTGGTGCGGCAGCGGGCCGCCGAGTGGGGGGTGGATACCAAACGGGTAGGGATAATGGGTTTTTCCGCAGGAGGCCATCTGGCGTCGACGGCGTCGACACATTTCACCCAAACGACCATCGACAACAAAGACAATATCTCACTGCGACCGGATTTCTCCGTTCTCCTATATCCGGTGATCAGCTTTGACGAGCGTTACGGGCACACAGGATCACGGGTCGCGCTGATCGGGTATCACCCGGATACGGCGCTTATCAAGGAATATTCCAATGAATTACAGGTCACGGCCAATACACCGCCTACTTTCCTCGTCCATGCGGAAGATGATCACACCGTGCCGGTGGTGAATAGTC
>JAMFRX010000387.1 GCA_026224995.1 Puia dinghuensis | reverse complement strand
CGCCTGACGAGTTGTAGGCGACTATCGTATCGTTGGTATTGACCGTATCGGTTTTAGTCAATGTATGCACAGACGTGATGACAGGGGCTCCCTTACCCGGTGTAAACCCGAGAGCGTTGTATTTTCTACAGGAGACCACTGCGCACAGGATCAATATTGCGGCCATCCCGCAAAGGTTATTCGCGGAGAGAAATTTTTTATTTTTCGTGTTCGGTTTCATATGAACAATTGTTGAAAGTTAAAATTTATAAGGTACCGGCGGCTGTATTAACATCGGGTCGGCTGCCACATCCGTAGCCGGAGGCGGCAGCAGGAAATTGGCGTCTGTGGGAGTCACATAGAGGGTATTGCGCGTATAGTCGGTATAGTTATTAGCGGCCGTGCCTGCGCCGCTGGAATTACCCCTGTTTTGTGCGCCGAGAATGGCTTCGGCGATCGGATGATGGGGGTTATTGAATCCGTCAAGTCTTTGCAGGTCGTACCAGTATTCACCCTCGATAGCCAATTCCAAACGTCTTTCAGTGAACAGTTGCTGATAAGTAAAAGTAGTCCAGGACTGTAATCCGGCCCGCTGGCGGACCAGGTTGACATATTTGAGGGCTGTGGGGTCTACAGACGTAGTCCCGAGGGGAATAGCCGATCCCGGTGCGACGCCTGCCGCCTTGCCTACGATCGCCTCGGCCTCGATGAGATAGATATCTGCATATCTAAGGATATAGGTGTTATTGGACGTGGCCTGTGCGGCGGATTCTCCGTTGTTATCAGCGGGGGTGCCTACGACATATTTTTTCAGGGATGCATGCATGCCCTGAGCATCGACAGTCAGCGGCACCGTGTAGCCGCCGGTGGCCTTGTGCAATTCCGGATAAATATCTCCTCCCACCATGATCACACCATGGCGGCGGCCGGCATTGAGATGAGTGCCGGTATCGGCGTCAGCCACGTAAGCATCCTGCAGATCCCAGCTGGGGCCCAATTCTCCGTACCCGTCGCCGGTGCCGGTGAGGGCGTTGCCATTTTCGCCGTCGGCGATGACCGATTGGATCTGGTTACCGAAACCGTAGCCCCCGTTGGAAGTCCATTGCAAGGCAATCATCGATTCCTTATCGTTATTGCCAACCAATTCGAACTGATTGGTATAGCTGATGCTGGCAAAGTCCAAACCTGCCAATGCGAATTCGCCGCTGTTGATGACTTTCTCGGCTTCGATTCGGGCGCTGTCGTAATTCTGTTCGTAGAGGTATACTTTAGCCATCAGGCCGGATGCGGATCCGCTGGATATATGGCCGGTGTTAGCCACTCCCGGGGTACAATTCGCCTCACCGAACTGCAGATCGTTGAGGATAAATTTGTATACGTCCGTTACCGGGTTGGTAGGGACAGTCTGAAAGGTGGCGGTCAGGGCCGTCGGGTTGGTAATGATAGGAACATTGCCAAAATTCCGTACGAGGTAGAAGTAGGCAGCGGCGCGCAATACACGGGCTTCACCCAGTGCATTGTTGACGACGGCGGCAGGAACGGAAGCTGGAGCCGCTGAAGGCAGGTTATTCAACAGGGCGTTGGCCTGTGCAACGACGCTATACAAGGAATTCCATGCGCTTTGTACGGCCTGGGTCGCATTTCCTTCCGAAAAATTGTTAAAGGCATCGAATTCCCCGTCGGTACCTGCATAACAGACGGCATTGCCGGCTTGCAGGTCGCCGATGGCCAGGAGCGCCTTTCCGTTAATGCCGAACCAGGGGGCTGCGTAAAGGATGCCTGTGCTGGCCTGGACTTCAGCGGTCGTTTGATAGTAGGTGCCCACGGTCGACTGGCTTTCGGGCGGCCGGTTGAAAAAGGATTTTTTGCACCCAACGGAGGCTGTGACCATCAAGGCACCTACTCCGATAATATATTTAAATTGTTGTTTCATCTTGAATTAGTTAAGCGATTAAAATTCTGCATTCAAACCAAAAGTGAGGGTCCGGGGGGAAGGATATCTGCCGTAATCTATATTCTGCAGGATGGGGTTTTGGTTCAGCGAACCGACTTCCGGATCCAGCCCTTTATATTGTGTGATGACAAATATGTTCTGCCCGCTGAAATAGACCCTCAGGTGTTGCAACTTGGCCATATTTGCCCATCGTGACGGCAGGTTATAGCCGAAGCGGAGATTTTGCATTCTCAGATAGGAAGCGCTTTGCAGGAAGCGGTCGGACATCACGAGGTTATTGTTTCCAAAGCCGGAGCGGGGTACGGGGATATGAGAGTGGGGGTTAGCCGGCGACCAGAAGTTGGCAGCCTCTGCCAGTTGATTCTGGTATAATCCATAGAGTCCTTCCAACTGATAGTCGACTGCGTTGAGGATCTTTCCGCCGTATGATCCGGTGATGAAAACGGACAGCTCGAATTCCTTATAAGTAAAGGTATTGGTCATGCCGTAGGTAAAGTCGGGATTCGGGTTGCCCAGGGCATATTGTTGATTGGGGCCGCCCTTACCGTTATTACCTGCGTAAAAAATGTCGCCGAGATAAACGGAATTGCTGAGAGTGCGGTCGCTGCTGATCGGTTCGGCCGAGCCGATCACGTTCTGCGGATTTGCGGCCAGGTAGGCCAGTTGAGCGTTGGTCGTAATGAGGCCTTGCGTCTTATACCCGTAGAACTCCCCAACCGCCTTCCCAACCTGGGTAGAAGTAGCGTTAATCTGTGGGCCGAACCCTGTCGCTACGATGCCGATCAGGGGTGGGGCTCCGTTAAGGGAAGTCACCTTATTAGTGTAGTGGGAGAAAACCAGGTTGGTTGTCCAGTTAAAATCCCTTTTGACGATATTCCTGCTGGTAATGCTGAATTCAAAGCCTTTATTCTGGATCTGGCCAGCGTTTACCCATGGCGGCTGTACGATAGCGGCGGTGGAAAATTCAGCTATACCGCCGGCAAGGAAGGCGGGCAAGGGTTGCTGGAAGAGAAATTTCTTTGAAGTCTTCTCGTAGATATCAAAGGAGGCGTCGATCCGATTATGAACAAGGCTAAAATCGACTCCGGCATTTTTCTGGATGGCTGTTTCCCAGGTGAGGTTCGGATTACTGAAGTTAAAAAAGCTGAAGCCTGTACCCAGCCCGGTCACGACCGGCTGAATGGCCGAGCCATATTTATATTGACCATTGGTATTGGAGTTACCCGTAGTACCGATACCCAACCTGATCTTCAGATTGCTGACGACCTTATCCGCTCCGTCCATAAAGGATTCCTGCGATAACCGCCAGGATGCCGCCACACCCGGGAAATAACCGATCTGGTGACCAGGGGCGAAATTAGACGACTGATCCCGGCGGTCGGTGGCAGTGATGCTGTATTTTTCATCGTAGGTGTAGATCAGGCGGGCGACGTAGGACTCCATGACATTGCTGCCTTTATTTTCCGTCTCCGTATTATTCGCCTGTGTACCCAGGCCGAGGGTCTGGATGGCATTGCCGGCGGTAAACCCCTTGGTGCCTATACCGACTCCATCAGAGGTCGATTCCCAGACTTCGCGAAACACCTGGGCTGTCACCGCATGTTTGCCGGCGAACGTATGGTTATAATTCAGCTGTTCGAGCCAGTCCCAATAGTTATCCAGGTAATCATATTCATTTAACGAAGCCTGGGTTTGGGTGAAAGCGGCTGAAGAGCCGGTGGCGCCATAAGAATAGGTGGGTAAAAATGCTTTTGCCTGGCTCCAGTCGAAGTTCCCGCCGATCTCATTGTGCAGGGTCAGGTCTTTGGTGAACAGGATATCACCGTGAAGATTGCCCTGGATATTTTGTCTTACCAGGTAATTGGTGATATTCAATGCCTGTTGAACGGGATTCAGACCGCCTTCGATGGTGCCATTGACCACAGCGGGTCCGGCGAAGGTTCCATCCGCGTTGTAGACGGCGGCGTCAGGGGCCTGCAGGAGGGCGTTGTATATTTTACCGTAAGAGTTAAACAATCCGACTTCTTTCTTTTTCTTTTTGGGATTATTGTTGTGTAGGTTATTATTGT
>JAMFRX010000386.1 GCA_026224995.1 Puia dinghuensis | reverse complement strand
CGTTGGTGTTCTCGTTGGTGGGCGACCAGCGGTCGAGTATCTTGGGGCTGGTGGCGTCGGCATCGCCGGAGGTCGTTTCAAACCGCACACGGGAAACATTGTAGATCTGTCCGCCTTGCGAGCCCTGGATGAAGATGTTAAGCTCGAAACCCTTGTAGGTGAAATTGTTGTTCCATCCAAAGGTATACTTGGGTTGGGCATTGCCGATATCCACCTTGTCGTTATCGTCGATGACACCGTCATGATTGACATCCGCGTATTTGGGAGAACCGGGGATGGCGTTGTATGCCGCGGCCTGCGCTGCTTCTGAGCTTTTCCATACGCCCTGGAACTCCAGTGCGCGAAACTCACCGAGCGGTTTGCCGACTTCCATCCAAATGGTGTTGCCAAAGTTCGGAACGCCGGGGCCGCCAAGAGTGATCGCCGGCAGGCCGCTGTTAAGCGCCAGCACCTTGTTTCGGTTGAAGGCGATGGTAAGGTTTGACTGCCATACAAAGGCACCGCTGACGGGAGAGCCGCCAATGCCAAGCTCAATCCCTCTGTTCTGAACACTGCCGACATTCTCATACTGAATTCCATTGCCGCCTACGACGTAGGGCAGCTGTTCCGCCAACAGCAGGTCGGTTGTCTTTTTACTATACGCGTCCACGGTAAAGGTTAGCCGGTTGTGCAAAGTAGCCAAGTCGATGCCAACATCGGCCTGCGCCGTTTTTTCCCATTTCAGATCGGGATTTGCAAAACCGCCGATCCCTACGCCCGGCGACAGCGTATTGCTGAGCGGGTAGGGCAACGAAGTATTCAACAATGCCAGGCTCTGGTAGGGCGCGATGGCCTGGTTACCGACGATCCCATAGCTTCCCCGGATCTTTAAATTATTGATGCCTTCCATGCCTTGCATAAACTTCTCGTTGCTCATATTCCAGCCGACGGCTGCCGATGGAAAATAGCCCCATTTATTGTTGGCCCCGAATACCGATGAAGCGTCGGCCCTGGCCGTCAGGGTTAGCAGGTAAAGGTCTTTATAGCCGTAGTTGACGCGACCCATGTAAGAGAGCAGCGAGCGTTTTGTTTCAGCTGAGGTCGGAGTCTGCGGGCTATTCCCCAGACCCAGATCATTGTAGGCAAGATTATTGGTAAGAAAGCCGATAGAGCCGGCTGTACTGCCGTTGAACTGTTCGTATTGCTGCTCCATCAGCGCGGTAACCTTCAGGTGGTGATCATCATGGAATGTATTCTCATAAGTCACCATGTTCGTATTCTGAAGTGTCACCAGTGTAGAGTCATAGATCTCGGCCGACTCCGTGGTGCCGACGGTAGCGCCGGTGGCGTTGGCATTCATATAGTCGTTGTTCACGGCGCTGACCTCCTTATATCCACCCGAAATATTGAGCTTTAATCCTTTGATCACCTCGTACTCGCCATAGGCCAGGATGTTGGTGGTATACAGGTTGTAGTCCCGGACCGGTTCTTTGGCAAGGGCTACGGGGTTGTAGTTGGTGGGAGGTCCGTATCCGCCGCCAGGCAACGAGTAGGTGCCATCCGGCTCATAGATGGGCTTGGTGGGGGCAAATAACAGGGAGGAAAAAATGGGGCTGTTATTGCTTACGCCATTTAAATAGGTTGGATGATTCAGCTCCTTGGCCAGGAAGGTATTAAGACCGATGGTAAAGCGATCGTTGACTTTCGTGGTGATATTGGCGCGTAAGGAGTAGCGGTCATAACCCGAGTTGAGGACGATACCTTGCGTCTTCAGGAAGTTGCCGGAGAGGAAGTAGGTGGTCTTGTCTGTTCCGCCCGTTACTTCGAGGGTGTGGTTCTGGGTCCAGCCATGGCGGTAGATCGCGTCCTGCCAGTTGGTGCCATAGCCGTCCTGGAAGGTGTTGAGCGCGCTGTCGTTAAAGACGGCGGTACCGCCCAGCTCCACGCGGTTGGCGTTGACGGTCTGTGCATACTGGTAAGAATTCATCAGCGGGATGATCCTGCGGACCTTCGAATTCGTGTAGAGGCCATAATAATTGACCTGGGTGCGTCCGCTCCGGCCTTTCTTCGTCGTGACCAGCACGACCCCGTTGGCGCCTCGGGAACCATAGATAGCGGTGGCCGAAGCATCCTTCAGGATCTCGATCGACTGGACATCGTCCGGGTTCAGCGAGGTCAGGCTGCCGCCCTGCAAGCCGTCGATCACCACCAGCGGGTCATTACCCCCGTTGATGGAGTTGATCCCGCGGATGCGGATG
>JAMFRX010000385.1 GCA_026224995.1 Puia dinghuensis | reverse complement strand
TATAGCAAGCGGGGGTTATGAAAAGGCTCCGAATGGCCGGGCCTACGAGGATAGACTATACATCAATGACGGCAAAGGGAATTTCACGCTCGATACTACTGCGCTGCCACGGAACCTGACCAGCAAATCCTGCGTTCGGGCGATCGATTATGACCATGATGGCGATCTGGACCTGTTCGTCGGTGGGCGCGTGTCTCCCTGGAACTATCCGATGCCGGTCTCGAGCGCCATCTATAGAAATGATTCGAAGAACGGGAAAGTGAAATTTACCGACTTAACGGCAACGGTAGCGAAACCATTGTTGGATATTGGGATGGTGAGCGATGCCATCTGGACCGACTTTGACAACGACGGCTGGGAGGATCTGGTGCTGGCAGGAGAATGGATGCCGATAAAATTCCTCAGGAACGATCACGGGCGCTTCATAGATGTTACTTCCTCTTCGGGGATCGGCAATCAAATTGGCTGGTGGAACAGTATCATCGCCGGCGATTTCGACAATGATGGGGATATAGATTATATCGTATGCAATCTCGGACAAAACTCTTTCTATAAGGCAAGCGATAAATACCCTGTATCCATCTATGCAAAGGATTTCTATAAGCAGGGGATCGTACAATGCATGGTCACTTCCTATATAAAGGATAAGCAAGGCGGCGAACCGAAGGAGTTTGCGACCGATTCGCGGGATGACCTCATTGCCCAACTGCCTTTTCTGAAAAAGAGATTTCTATCGTATAAACAATATGCCGGGACGACTTTCGACCAGCTATTTACGCCGCAGGAATTGGAGAATTCCGTTAAATACTCGGCGAATAATTTTAAGAGCTCCTTTATAAGAAATAATGGCAATGGAACTTTTACGATGGAATCTTTACCCGATATGGCCCAGTATTCCGCGATCAATGGAATGATAGCGGAAGATTTTGATGGCGACGGCAATCTCGATATCTGTATGAGCACAAATGACTATGGGACCGTGCCTTCGTTCGGGCGGTATGATGCATTGAACGGGTTGATCCTCAAAGGGGACGGGAAAGGGAAGTTTTCACCGCTTAATAGTTTACAGAGCGGTATTTTTATTCCTGAAAATGGTAAGGCGCTGGTTAAGCTTCGGAGCAGTGACGGAAAGTATTTGATAGCGGCCAGCCAGAATAAAGGCCTTTTGAAAGTCTTTCAATTAAATAAAGGCTGTAATTTCCTGTCCTTGAATTCGGACGATGTCTATGCAATGATCGTGTATAAAGACGGAAAACGGCAAAAGCGCGAAACGGGGTATGGGAACTCCTTTTTGTCTCAGTCCGGCAGGTTTATCGCGGTCGATAGCACCATTTCTTCCATAGAGATTACCAATAGCAGGGGTAAGACCAGGAAAGTGAGATAAGAGGGCCTGATTTTTGCTTTAACGGTGAAGCAACCGTATTCCCTGAAGACTCGTATTCCAAATACATAAACCAATGCTTTATGCGAGTGATGACAATTTGCTGCGCAGCAACCTTCCTCATGCTGTGCAGCCTACAAGGTCATAGTCAGTTCTTTGTGGGCGCGGAAGGGGGCCTGAACATGAACTACCTGACCACCAGCAATGCCAGCGAGCCTTTTACCAATTACGTCGGAATGCGGGGATGGAACATTGGCGTTCCGATAGGGTATCAATTTTTCGACTGGCTGGCCGTAGAGGCTACTCCCACCTACATTAAAAAGAACTATGATATCGTCCGCACGGGTTTCCTTACCGGTGTATACCAGAAGAACTATAATACCTATTTGCAGCTTCCGGTGAACTTTCGTTTTTCATTTGGCGGGGAGGCGCTGCGCGGTTTTGTGGATCTGGGAGGCTATGCGGCGTACTGGCAGAGCGGCCGCATCAAGGGAACCGAGGCGAATATCCTGAATGAAGTGGATACGGCTTATGAAACGGTGAACCCGACCAGTATTTTGGGCGAGAATAATGGCTACAGCTACAACCAGAAATATACTTTCGACAATGCCAAGGACCGGCGGCTGGAATTCGGGCTGATCGCGGGGGCAGGCGTTAGCTATGAATTTTTAGAGACGTATACTGTCTACCTGGAGGGGCGCTATTACCGGGCTATGACCGACCAGCAAAAAAATTATGAGACCAGCCAGGCGCCGAGGTATAATGATAATTTTGGCTTGGTCCTGGGCTGTACTGTGAAGATAAAACAAATCATCTCCCTCTTTAAAAAATAGTCGGTCATGAAATCATTCCTTCGTTCGCTCATCGCTTTCGGCGCCCTATGCAGCATCCTGGTTTTCGCGGGATGTAGAAAGACGATTGCTTCTTCGCCTGAAGCTACCAGCTATCCTGGTGACAACTACCCGGACGTGTTCCAATCGTTTTGGACCGGCATGAATAATAACTATGTCTTTTGGGGAATCGACACCACCAACTGGGACAACATGTACAAGGTCTATAAGCCGCTTTTCGATCAGCTGACCGTCTTCGACAGTGCGCATGAGAGCAAGGCGGAGCAGTATTTCTCACAGATGACGCAGGGGCTGATCGACTCGCACTATACCCTGGAGTTCATGTTGACAGGGAATGCGTTCAGCCCTGCGCAATACCGGAAGCTACAGATCGACCCGAACTATTTTACGGACAGCGCGTTCCCTTCCGCCGTCCTGGATTCCCTGATCCCGGCGAAGTATCTGGACCATGGCTCCGTGGTGAAGGGCACCGATACCGTCTCGCTGGAAGGTACCAGTACACCATTTACCGCCGTCACCGGCACCATCAATGGGAATATCCTCTATTTATATTTCAGCAGCTTTGCGCTCTCGCAGGCCGGGGCCAATACCGGCCCGGTGTTCAACTCTTTTTTCAATATCCTTCATCGGTATAATAGCACCCTAAAGGGCATCATCCTCGATGTGCGGGGCAACGGCGGGGGCGAGATCGCGGACCTGGACTACCTTATGGGGCAGATGGTGACGAGCCAGTACACCTTTGGGTATACACGGTATAAGAATGGGGTCAACCGGCTGGACTATACGCCCTGGGCGCCGGCCGTCGTGAAGCCATGGGTAGGCGGGTCTGTGAATGTGACGGCGCCCATCGTAGTACTCGGCGACCATCTCTCGGTGAGCATGTCTGAGCTTACGATCATGGCGGTCAAGACACTGCCGAACGGAAAGTTCATCGGGACCCGCACCTGGGGCGCCAACGGCCCGTTGACATCGTCGGTGTATTTCGATGGGGGGCAGTTCACCATCGGCGGTGCGGCCTGGGGCTCCACCGGCTATATGTTTGTCTATACGAGCTCTTCGATGTTCAAATACCTCAATGGGGATATTTATGAAGGGGTAGGGGTGCCGCCCGACATTTATGCCCGCGAGACGAATGCAGCTTATCTGAGTGGTGACGATTTGGTGGTGGATGCTGCGCTGAAATACCTTGGATTGTAAACAAGCGCAATAAAGGTGATGGCCGCGGCTGTGGAAAGATAGTAGCCCACATACGCAAGACCATAGTGTTTGGCAAGGGTGGTAGCAAGATAAGGCGTCAGTGACGCCCCTAAGATACCTGCCAGGGTAAATGCCAGTGAAGACCCGGTATAGCGAACGGAGGCAGGGAAGATCCCGGCGAGCGCCGTTCCCAGCGGACCATAGGTCAGCCCCATCAGAAACATTCCCAGGACCAGAAACAAAACCGTTATGCCCCAGCTACCGGTGCTGAACAGGGGTGAAAAGAAAAGACCGAAAAGAAAGATACCCGCCGTCGCCAGCATGAGCACCTTCCCGCGGTCATACTTATCGGCCAGGACTGCGGACAAGGGAATGCCCAGGCCAAAAAAGACTACCGAGATCATTTGGGCGATCAGGAAGCTGGTCCTGGGATAATGCAAGGCCGAGGTACCCCAGCTCAGGGTAAAGACCGTCATCAGGTAAAACAAGAGAAAAGTGGTGATCGCCGCAATAGTCCCCAGCACGATGGCTTTGGTATGCTTAGCGAACACCTGGATCACCGGCATCTTCACCCGTTCATTCTTTTCGACGATCTTTAAGAAATCGGGGGTTTCGGTGATCTTCAGCCGGACGTAAAGCCCCACCCACACAAGAATGGCGCTCGCTATAAATGGGATGCGCCAGCCATAATCAAAAAATGCCTGGTCGCTCATATTCTTGCTCAGCAGGAAGAAGGTTCCGCTGGAGATCAAAAAGCCAATAGGTGCGCCCAGCTGGGGAAACATCCCATACCAGGCCTTTTTGCCTGGCGGTGCGTTCTCCGTTGCGAGAAGAACGGCGCCACCCCATTCGCCGCCCAGTCCCAGCCCCTGACCAAAGCGAAGCAATGCCAGCAGGATGGGGGCTGCTACGCCGATGGAATGGTAGCCCGGCAGCAAGCCGATTGCCACGGTCGAAGGGCCCATAGTCATTAAGGCCGCGACAAGCGTAGCCTTTCTACCCCTCCGGTCCCCAAAATGCCCGAAGAGCGCCGCGCCGAGCGGCCTGGCAAAAAAAGCCAGGGCAAATGTCGCGAGGGACTCCAGCGTAGCTGATGTCGGATCCGCAGACGGAAAGAAGAGTTTGGGAAAGACCAGCACGGCCGCGGTCGCATAAATATAAAAGTCGAAGAATTCTATGGTGGTTCCAATCAGGCTGGCTAAAAGGATCCGATTGACTGGGTTTCGGGGAGGAGTCATCGCCAAATTTATTATATTCTGGCTGATTAATTTTTATATATTCATCCCGCCAAACCATTAACGCATGCTAAAAGACGAAAGGCTGAAATATATTATTAACCAGGTTAACATACACAATAAGGTATTGTCGGCAGATCTCAGCACAAAGCTCAACGTATCGGAGGATACTGTCAGGCGGGATCTGAATGAGCTGACGGACAGTGGGCAGATCATCAAGGTGCATGGGGGGGCGATCTCGAAAAATTTTCATTTCCCCTATAGTGAGCGGGAGGTGTATAAGAAGGACGAGAAGAAAGAGATAGCCCGGAAGGCTGTAGAGCTGATCGAAGATGGGATGATGATCATGGTTGGCGGGGGTACTACGATGATCGAGCTGGCGAGGCTGATCCCCAACCGGCTCTTCTGCACTTTTTTTACGATCAGTCCGGTGGTCGCCATTGAATTGGCGGAGCACCCTAATCTGAATGTCCACCTTGTCGGCGGGAAGCTCTCTTCCGAAACGCAGATCCTCGTCGGGGCGCAGGTCATCCAACAGCTCTCGGAGATCCAGACGGACCTTTGCTTTCTCGGTACGAATAGCGTATCGCTAACGAAGGGCGTGACAGATTCGGATTGGGAAGCGGTCCAGGTGAAGAAGGCGATGATCAGGTCGGCCAATGAGACGGTGATCCTCAGCATTGCGGAGAAGTTGGATTCCATTCAGAAAATAAGGGTCTGCAGTCTGGCAGACCTCAGCTACCTTGTCACGGATCTCCAGCCGCGAGACAAGCGATTGAAGAAATACTGTTCTAAGATTACGGTGATTTAACCCGTTGCGGTTTTTTGCTTTTTTTTTCGGAAAACTGCATAGATGTGATTTTAGCTCGGATTTTTTTCTTAACATTACAGTAGGTTAGTAGCAAATCTTCACCTTCTTTTTTGTGCTTATGAGAAAGCAACTCTTCACGGCTCTGCTCGCGCTGGCTCCGGCTATACCGTTGTTGGCGCAATATCGCTCGGAAAATCTGTTCTATATGACGGATAATCCGGTGTCCTTCGAGAGCTTTCGTCAGCATGCCCCGCAAATTTCCATCGTAGCCCCACAGGTTTTTTTTATGAGCAAGACCGGTGTCCTTTCGGGCATCCTCGATCCCAGGGTTCTCGCCATCGCGAAGGCCAATCAGGTCAAGGTAGAGCCGCTGATCGTAAATAAGGGATTTACGGCGGACCTCCTCCACCAGGTAGTCACTTCTCCCACAGCCCGCAAACGGGCTATCGGCATGATGCTGCTGATCGCCCGGCAATATGGTCTGGATGGCTGGCAATTCGACATGGAAGGGCTGAATATCCAGGACAGGGACAATTTCACCAGTTTCTTCAAGGAGACGGCCGATTCGCTCCACGCGCATAACCTGCAGCTTTCTGCGGCGTTGGTGCATACCGTAGAGAACATGGGCGGCACCTCCGCCTACCTCGACTTCCTGTTTGAAAACTGGCGGGCTGGCTATGACTTCAAAGCGTTAGGCCAGGCCGGCGATTTTATCTCCATTATGTCTTATGATCAGCATACACACCGTACGACGCCGGGACCTGTGGCTGGCGTGGACTGGGTAGAACGTATCCTTCACTACCTGCTGGCGGAAGGCGTCGCACCGGAAAAGATCTCCATGGGGATACCGAGCTATTCCGATTATTGGTACACTGATTATACGGAAGAGAAGGGCGGGTTCTCCACTGGCCGGCAGATCCCCTATCCGGAAGTGCAATACCTCCTTGGGAAATTCAATGCGCAGCCCGCGTGGAACGCCAAGGCCGGCTGCAGCTACGCTGTCTGGGATAACGATGGGGTCTTCGAGTACCTGTACATCGAAGACGCCCGATCATTAAAGCCCAAATTAGAGCTGCTGGATAAATATAAGCTGCGGGGCATTTCCGTTTGGGCGCTGGGACGGGAAGACCCTGCATCCTGGGAAGTGCTGGGGCAGATGACCAAAAGGAACTAAATGAATGAAAATATAGCCAAACTCTACGCGATCGCCG
>JAMFRX010000384.1 GCA_026224995.1 Puia dinghuensis | reverse complement strand
TGAGGGCGAAGTCGTTGATGACATCTGTGGCCAGGGCGGTGGAGTTGGCGACCAGGACGTTGGTGGAGGGGGCGGTGGTCCAGCATTGATCGTGCTGGTTGGTGGAGTCTGCGGCGGTGATCATGCCGTTGACGACGATCCAGGGGCTCGTGAGCTCTGCATCGTGTTCCCAGGTCTCGGAATAGTCGTACCGGTAGTAATGGGTGTTGTTGGCCGGATCGTGGGTGTTGACGTAGACGGTCAGATCGTTCGGTTGCCGGTAATAGATGCTGTCGATGGGTGGAGTTGTCTTACAGGGTACCGGATCGGAGGAATACCGGCGGCCGTCGGAAGTAGTGACGGTGATGCTATACTGTTGCGTGATATCCAGGCTGAGCGGGGCGCTGGTATAAGTGCCGGTATTGGCCGTGTCGGTGAGGGGATAGCTGGCCCCGTTTGCGCTGACGATGGCGACATGGGCATTCAGCTCGGGGATGCCTGAGGGGGTGGAATCGCCCAGGTTGCGGGTCCGGTTGACGTTGAAGGAGGTGACCGAACCCGCGCCGGTATTGATGAATCCATCCACTACGAGGTAGTTATTGGCGGCCTTGATGGCGGGCGGGTTATAGACCTGCTTGCACCCAGCCATAGCCACCAGCAGCAGCAGGGCGCAGAGAGAACAGATGATATGGCAGGATCGCGTCATTTTTAAAATTTGATGGTATAGGTTGCAAACGGGATGAGCGTTCCGAAGATAGAAAGCTGGTAACCTTTGATGGCCCCGTTCTCCTGGACGAAATATACCGAATAGGGGTTCTTTCGACCCGTGAGGTTATAGACACCGAAGGTCCAGAAATTATGGGTGGTCTGATGCACCCGGTGGTTGCCGTCGATGATGACGGAGAAATCCGTTCTGAAATAATCGGGTATCCTATACTGGTTGCGTTCCGAGTAATAGAGGCCGGGGGACCCGCCCAGGGTGAAAACGGCGAGGGGCAGGGTGATGGGCCTGCCGGTGCTATAGACGACGTTCGTGGAGATGCTATAACGGTGAGTGATCCGGAAATTGCCGATGACGTTGAGGTTATGCGGCTTGTCGAAGCTGGCGGGGTAATTTTTTCCGTTGTTGATGAGCTCTCCTGCCAGGGGGTCGTCCTGCTTGAGGAAGGTGCGGGAATAGGTATAGCTGATCCAGCCGTTGAGTCTTCCCGTGGTCTTCCGGAGCAGGAACTCGGCGCCATAGGCTTTGCCCTTTGTCGTGAGGACGTCCGTTTCTATATGCGAATTGAGGACGAGGTTGGCGCCGCTCTTGTAATCCAGGTAGTTCTTTATTCGTTTGTAATAGACTTCGACAGAGGCTTCGATGGTATTGGCCTTGAAATTCCGGTAGTAGCCGAGGGAGACCTGGCTGCCTTGCTGCGGCTTGATATTCGGATCGCTGAGCTTCCAGATATCGGTTGGGGAGACGGCCACGGTATTGGAAAGCATGTGGATGTATTGCTGGAGGGTATTGAAGCTGACCTTTACCGAGGCGTTAGGCGAGAGGGTATACCTGGCAGAGAGCCGGATCTCCGGGGCCGAGTAGGTCTTGATGACCTTGTTCTTTCCGTAGACGCTGGTATCGACGATGGTGCTCACCTCCCTGGGCTGTCCCGGAACATAGTTGTAGACATCATGCGGGCCCAGGTAATTGAACAGGGAATAGCGCAGTCCGGCGCTTACGGAGAGCTTATCGCTGACCGTATACTGATCCCCGAGGTAGAGTGCGCTCTCCAGGGCCTGTTCTGCCGGGACGATGTTGTTCACCACTTTGGATTCGCTGCCAGCGGGGGTATAGTCGCCGGGGTGCAGCTTATAGAAAATGCTGTTTAGGCCATAGCTGATGGAATGCCTGTTATTGGGAGCATAGCTGAACTCCGCGCGGAAAAAGCTTTGGTTGATGTTGAATCCGAGCTTGAATGCGTTGACGGAATCATGTGGGTCGGTGACGCTGTACTCATACCGGTCGTATCCCGCCGTGAAGAGGGCATAGGACTTATTGTTGAAGATATGCTTCCACTTGATGTTGGCATTCTTATTACTATAGCGGTAGGTGGTGTCGTTGTCCAGATTGAACCAGTCGGAGCTGAAGTAGCCCATGATGTAGAGGGTGTTCTTAGCATCGAAGATATGGGTGATGCGCAGGTTGCCATCGTAGAAATTGGCTTTGCTGTTGCTGTAGGCGCTGTTGGGGATTGCGTCCAGCAGCCAGTTGGAATAGGTGGTGCGGACTGCGGCCACCATAGAAGTCTTGTCTTTATCCAGGGGGCCTTCGATCATGAATTTGCTGGTAAGCGGGCCTATGCCTGCAACGCCGGACCATTTTTTGCTGTTGCCGTCCAGCATGGAAACGTCGAGCACCGAGGAGAGGCGGCCGCCATATTTTTCCGGGATGGCGCTTTTGTAGAGCTCTATCCCTTTTACTACGTCGGGATTGAAGGCGGAGAAGAAGCCGAACAGGTGCGAAGGGTTATAGATCGTCGCGCCGTCGAAGAGGATGAGGTTCTGATCGGTAGAGCCGCCGCGGACGTTGATGCCGTTGCTGGCTTCGCCTACGGAGGTGACGCCTGGCAAGGTGAGCACGACCTTCATGACGTCGGTCTCGCCGAAGACCACCGGCACCTGTTTGATCTGCCGGATATTGAGCCTGTTGACCCCCATTTGAACACTTTGGGTATTCGAAGTTTTCTCGGCCGAGACGATGACGGCCCTAAGGGTGGCGACGGCATCCTGCATTTCGACGTTGAGCTTTCCGTCGGAATAGAGGTTGACCTGGCGGCGGGTGTCTTTCATGCCGGCGTTGCTGATCCGGATGATGTGGCGGCCTTTGGGCAGGGTGAGGGAATAATAGCCGAACTGATCCGTGGCGATGGCGAGGGACATGGTATCGGCGTAGAGGTTGGCGCCGACGATGGGCTCGCCTGTCTTGTCGTTGCGGACGTAGCCGGCGATGGTAGCGTTGCCGCCCGATCTGTTGAGCTTGTTGCCGATCTCCATGAGCTGGTTCTCGGCGAGCACCGTTTTGAGCTTTGATCTTTCCGGCTGTTCCTGCTCTTCCGGCAGATTGGCCCTGGCGTTCTCCGGTAATTTAACAGGGCCGCCCAGTTGTGCGGGAAGGGCAGTCAGGATGATCACATGTTTGGTGATGAAGACCCGGCCGGTGGAGTCGATGGCATAGTGGAGATGCGTATTTTGGAAGAGCTGATCGAGGATCTGCTGAATGGTGGCCTTATTGAGGGTCATGTCTATGGAAGACAGGCTGTCGACGTCTGCGGGGTCGTAGTAGAAGTGATAGCCTGTCGCGGCTTCCAGCCGGGCCGCCAGCCGGGGGAAGGTATAGCCTTCGAAATTGCCGGTGACCCGCTTCTGGTCCTGTCCCTGTGCTTTCAGCCGGGCTTCGCCTGCCAGAAGGAAAGCGAGACCGAATAAAAGGGGATGGAGAAGGCGATGGAGCATATCAGTTTCTTATTTGCAGGTAATAGTCCGTGGTTTTGATGAGCGCCTGTTCCAGGTCTTTTCTGAAGCGGATCTTATTATCGTGGATATACTTTTTCAGCGCCGCTTTTTTGTCCTGCAGCGCATCCAGCAGCTGGTCTTCTCCATCCACCCGGTAATAGCGGTCGTGAAGCTGGAGGAAGTGGGAGCTGGCCTCGGTATATCTGGCCTGGTCCTGGGTGTTGGCGGCGGCGACGAGCTTTTTTTCGTGGCGGGCAAGCAGGGCGGCGGGTCCCGCGGTGTAGAGGACTTCGTAAAAGCCTGATTTGAGCTGGTCCGTTTTCTCTGCCGCAACGTAGCGAAAGCGATGGCCATCGATGGAGAAGCGATCGACTTTTTGGCTGACCAGGCTGATGAGGGCATTGCCCGTATAGTCGCGGATGACGAGCTGGTCCTGGACCAGGTCATATTCCAGGTCTATGTTCGGGTAGAGGATGCCGTCATAGAACAGCGAACCCGGGAGCAGGCTGTCTGCGTAGAAAAAGGGGAATCCTTTTGCGGGGGTGCCGTTGCGGATATATTCGTAACCGTTGTAGAGTCTGGGGTCGGAACCGAGGCGATTCAGGACAGAAGACGGCAGTTGCTGGGTGAGGGCCGGCAGGGTGAGTAAAGTTAGCAGCAAAAGCAGAAAGCAGGCGACGAGTCGCTTTGAGAAATTCATTGATGGCAAGCTTTGGTGTAATCTGACGGGCAATCGGGGCGGCGAATCGTGTATTCTGTACGCTTACTAAATATAAAACAAAGGCTTTGCCTAAAAAAATAATCTTTTAGCAAATTGAGCGCGGACGGGGCCGCCGGGGATAGCCATTTTTGGGGGTAGGTAAGCCGCTCAGCTTTTTACGAAGTATGCGCGCAATTCGCCTGCTTCTTCCGGCTTCATCTTGCCGCCGAGGATAAGCCGCAGCTGTCGCCTGCGGAGGGCGCCTTCATAGAGGCGTTTTTCTTCTTCGGTTTCGGCGACGAGCTCGGGGACGGGGCGGGGTTTGCGGTTGGGGTCGAGGGCTACGAAGGTGTAGTAGGCCTCGTTGCTCTTGTATTTGTATTGCTGGGTATGGTCTTCGCCATAGACCTTCATATGCACTTCGATGGAGGTAGTGAAGGCGCGGCTGACCTTGGCCTCGATGTGGACGACGTTGCCGAGCTTTATGGGGTTTTCGAAGGAGATATTGTCTACCGAGGCGGTGACTACGGGTGCGTTGCAGTGCTTACCGGCGGACAGGGCGGCGGCAATGTCCATCCAGTACATGAGGCGGCCGCCCATGAGGTTGCCGAATACGTTGGTATCGTTGGGTAATACCAGCTCTGTCATGACAATGATGGATTCTTTTGCCGTCTTTGCTTTATTTTGCATGCTGCAAATATACTCATATACTCAGATGAAAGCATATATTATACTGCTCCTTATGGTGTCTGGCGGCCTGGGGGTTTGGGGCCAGGGTGGGGGTGTTCGGGCTCCATCGGGCGCTGGTCAGTCAGGTGGTAACCAGCCAGCAAGCGTTGCGCCGGCCAGGAGGCCCAACATAATTTTCATTTTATCCGACGATCATGCCTACCAGGCGATAAGCGCTTATGGCAGTCGATTAGCCCAGACCCCGAATATCGACAGGATCGCCAGGGAGGGCGCGCTTTTTACGCGTGCGATGGTGACGAATTCCATTTGTGGTCCGAGCCGGGCGAGCCTGCTCACGGGGAAGTACAGCCATAAGAACGGCTATACTTTGAATGAGCGGAAATTCAACACCGATCAGCCTGTTTTTCCGGCTCTGTTGCGGGGCAATGGGTATCAGACGGCGTGGATCGGGAAATGGCATCTGGGGAGCCTGCCGGTGGGCTTCGATTATTTTCGCATTCTCAATGGGCAGGGGGAATATTATAATCCTGATCTGATCGGGCCGGCGGGTGGGGCGGGTTCTGATGGCCGGGCAGGGGCAGGCCAGGTGGGAGGGG
>JAMFRX010000383.1 GCA_026224995.1 Puia dinghuensis | reverse complement strand
CAGCGAGGTGTCCGATCGTCCATTCCATCCCAGGCCGCGCTGTTGACCAATTGCAACAATAACTCCTTTGCCCGGTGGGCATAGCCTGTATCACCCGTCATGCGGTATGCCAGACACAATGATTCCATGTCGCCGCCTTTGCCTGTCGTAACGGCGGCGTTGGCCCTGATCCTGATCGCCTGCCAGTTATGGCTTGCACCCGTATCGCCGGCGATCCTGTCCTTCAACCGGCTGATGGATTCGGCAGTGAAAAAGAGGTAAGGATGGGACCTGGGTTTTTGACCCGCAGCAGCATTCGCTGCCGCAACCGCGGCCCTCACCATCATCGGCAATACCGGACTGGCATAGAAGGCAGAAAACCCGGCAGCAGCCGCCTTTTCCACATTCACCCTTGCCAAAAGGAACCCGTAAACATGATCCCTTTTATCGATCCATGGATAAGCACCGGCCCAACTTGGGCTGCTCAGCAATGTCACTTTGCCGGTGCTGTCGACCTCCTCCCGCCATTCTCCCAGTCCATATATATCAGACCGGCTATCGTGTCTCGCCCGCTCTACGAACTGCCCTGGCGGCACCCTGGCTGCACCTACCTGATCGGATTCCATCATGCGAACCGAACCTGAAGAAAGTACCCGATGCCCTTTATATATACCGTCGCCGGCGATCATGGCCAAAAAACAGGCATAATCGGGCAGCGATGACCTCGCACCGCCGCCGATCATGGGATTATGACCTGGTGTGGGGTCTACGGGGGTAAAATGTGTAGCGATCATGCCAAGCGGTCGGGCTATCTTTTCCTGAAAGATCGATTCCCAATCTTTCCCGGTCGCCAGCTCGGCCATTCGGCCAGCGACCTGCATGGCCAGTCCGCCATAATGGAATAGCGTACCCGGCAGTGTATCTGCCGGCAAAGAGACAATATGTTCAACAGATTCCTTTAATGTGGCATAATCATCCGGATGCTGCCCCGGCGGCTGATAGTCCGGAAAACCTGCAGTATGTGACAGCAGCTGACGCAGCGTAGCATTTCCTTTGCCATCCGCAAAATCGGGAAGCCATTTCTTCACTTTGTCATCCCAGGATAATCTCCCCTCTTCGACCACTGCGGCAATGGTGGCCGCGGCAAGCCATTTACCTGCGGACGCGATATGTGTAACGGTCGAAGCGTTATAATTGCCAAAATATTTTTCATAAATAGTCCGGCCATCGCGTACCACGATCAGCGAAGCGCCGGGGTAATAGCCGCTATCCACCCAGCCCCCGACCTTTTGTGTGATCGCTGTCATATCATAACCAGCCTGCGCACTGACCTGGCTGCCGGTGATCATCAGCAGAAAAACGACTGTAACCATTATCCCTCTGAGCATAATTTTTTATTTTAAAATTTTCGCTCTACCGCCGTTCGTAAGGTCACAGGCCCGAGCAATCCGCCCGCCAATAGTGGATCGCCTGCTTTATAACTATGCCAAACACAAAAAGTAGTTCGCTGTCCCGGCTTCGGCTTGTCGGTGACGTACCACTCCGGCAAAGACTGTATCGGCCCGAAAGAACTGTATTCGTTTTCCGGTGGTAATTCTTCGTCGCCTATCAACCGGTTGGGCCATAAGGTCGTCACCCGGACCTCGATATGAACAGGCCCTGGTTTGATGGCTGTAGTGATCTCGATCCGATAGGGCTCCTTCCAAACCGTACCCATCAAATGAGAGTTGATCCACACCTCCGCCAGCACTTCTACCCGCCCGAGATCGAGGAATATTCTTTGATTGGTAGCCGCCTTCCGCCCCGTAGCCGACAAGTTCATCGTCTTCCGATAAATGACCGTACCGGAAAAATATCTTACACCCGCATCCGGATGCAGGTGAAGGGATATCAGTTTGGGCAGTTGCAATGAAGACGGCGCACCTCTTCCTTCCTGGAACGTCAGATCCCAGGGACCGTCTACGAATATCGTATCGCATCCCCTCTCTACCGTCAACGTACGCTGCCCTGCGCCGTTCGCCGGACGCTTTGCGGCACTGTTCGCCGGACCCTTTCCCGAACCCTTTTCCCGACTCTCCTCCCATTCACTCTGCAGCACATACTTTCCCTTCTCCCAGACCAGAGCGGTGATCTCGCCTGCCGCATCCTGCCGGACCGATATGGGCGAAGGGCCTTCCGGTAACGGCAATCCCATTGCAAACAATCGCCCGATCGCGTCCGCCTCCAACGCTTCGCGATGAAGTTTCGGATCAGCGCTATTGCCTTCGAAATAAGATTGAAACTGATCTTCCCCAGGTACAGCACCTAAACCCGGGTGAACAATATGGCCTGAAGCCGTCCCTTCTTTCACCAGCCGGCCATCGATATACAAGGAAGGACTACCCTGCCGGTATACGACGGCAATAGCCGTCCAGCCTTCCAGTTTGACATCGACGGCAAGCACTTCACGCGCCTGTCCCCTGCCACGTTCGTATATACGCACCGCATTCTGGCCCGCGGCGAGACCCATCGCAACATGACCCATGCCATACAACACCTCACCTTCCGGTGCATGGATCAGGAAGCCCTTACCCCGGTGAGCATAAGTATCCGGCTTGATCCAAATCAACAGGGAGAAATTATTTGAGCAGTCGGCATAGGCCGCCTCCGGAATAAATGTACCAGGTTTAGCCATGACGTTAACCGGCGCAAATGATGAAGTATTAGCCTGCTCGCGAATCAGGGACTTGTAAGCCCCGCCTTTTGCTTCCTTGCGAAATACCACAAAGTACGACCCTGCGGGGCTGAATTCCAGCGGCAGCAGTGTACGGCCGTCCTGCATATCATAGATCGCTGCGTTATATATTTCCCCAGATTCAGCATCCCAGATCTCCGGCTGGCGGCCTGCCATCCGGAAAGAAGCAACCACTTCTTCGCTCCGGCGGAGATGATTGGTGACAAAATATACATCTGTATCGCCGATCTGTCGATGAACAAAGTGAATGGCCGCACCGGTCCGCACGGAAGTATACGTGAAGTCCGGTGTCATTTTTAGGTCGGCGGCGATCGCGTCGAAAGATCGTACGTCACTTCCGGTATCCGGCAAATCAGCGGTGATCAGCAGCATGCCTTGCGACACCCATTGCCGGATCCTGTCCTGTAGCTTCTGAGCCAGATGGTGAAGCGATGCGACCATCAGCACATGATAGCTCATCCCATCGGGCAGCACGATCCTACCCTCATCGATCCGGACTTTTTTGAGCAGCGTCTGAGCAGCCACCACATCCAACGCATAGCCCATGGGTATAACAGGCAGGATGCGGCTCCGGTCCGGAATACCCGAGACGGGTTCGCCGCTCGTCAGATAACAGATATCGACCACCGCCCTACCGGGTAATTGCAGCAGGTATTGTACTCTGCTCAGATAGAGGGTCCAGCATGACAGGGAAGGCGCCCAGGTGGAATTGCGGTCGAAATGCGTACCGAAAGGTCCCATGGTCATGCCCGGCAGCCCTCCTTTATGCGGCTGATGCACGAATGTATGGAAGACAAGTCTGTTGAGCCCTATCGTGTAAAACCAGTCAGCCTCGGCCTTCAAAGAATAGGGGTATTCCGTCCATCGCGAGGTAACAGGCATCCCCGTGAAAGCCTCCGACGCAGCTATAGGTCGGCCATTTGCATGTGCCAACGATACAGCTTGCCGGGATGTCATCGCGTCGCCATAGATATACCTCGTCCAGAACTCACCCATCGGCTGATCCAGGTAAGCCCCGGATTGCAGGCTGTCGAAAGTACCATCCCCATAGGGCTCGCCATGCAGTTCCAGTCCCCGCTGATGGCAGAGTTCCGCAAAATGACCGTAATAGTTTTCCGCCACCAGGTCAGCATGGGTCTGCCGAAAATCCCGCAGAAAATTTTCCGTTGCCGCAAGGCTGCCTACGATACGCCCTGTCAATGCAGGCATCAGCGTGTGCAGGTCATAGCCCCGGCGCCGCACGAACTCTTCAGGTAACTGTACGGACCAATTTTGCTTCCCGGCCTCCCAGCTATCGATCAGGATGCTTTTTAACGATTTTCCCACGAATGGTTCCAGATGATGCAGGAGGGGATCGAGGAATGCCGAAAAGTGAAAGTCGACCGCACTTTTACTAAACTTATCGCATTCCAGCCCTATAGCGGCTTCGGGTGCAGCGCCGGTAACTTCTCCCGTCGTCGTATGACCGACGCGTAAAATGGTCCAGTTCCCCGCAGGCGGTGTCCATTGCAGTCTGCCTTCCTCGTCCATCTTATTCGTCAGGTCTATTACCGAAGCCGGGTCTATTTTCAGTTCAGCGGTATAGCCATCGTTGTTCAGCACAGCCGACGTATTACCCCCGGAATAATTGATCTTGGCCGGCCAGTCCCTCAATCGGGGACCTGCATGCAGCTCTACCCGGGAGATATAGGTAGGGCTATCGGTGACCAGTCTGAACCACAGCCCCGTCGCCGGCCCAAAGCTCGCAGCCGCCGGCGCATCCATGGCCCTTAAGGCCGGACAATGCAGTGCACACACCGGATGAAAAGTGGTACCGTCATCTGAGCTTTCCAGCCGAAATGTCGGCGGATAGTCCCGCGGGCCATCATACAGATCCTTCGGTGTCTCCGGATGGCGGTAAAGGGTAATGGCCCGCGCAGTAAACGGCTGTGACAGCTGCAAAAGCAGCACAGCGGATTGGCCGGCACCCGCCGGTTCGATACGAATTCGTTTTTCAAGATCGATGCCGGTGATCTGCTCTTTGTCTATTTCCTTTCCATCCGCCCAGACCTTGCTCAATAATCCGGACATCGGCCGATCTTCTCCCGGCAAAGAAGGATAAGCGAGTATCGCCGCATCTGTGTATGATTTTAATTTGGCATAGGGCCGGGGCAACATCACCGCCGGCCGCCCGGGATCATTTCCGCCACTGACAACCGTTTCCGTCCATACGAGTTCCCGCATCGAGAGATCGACCGGGATCCAGCGGCCGCCCGTACCGGAATAGCCCGGGGAATTGTGCATCGACAGTACGATCCCCAACCTGTCCGCTTCACGAACGGCATGCAGCACTATATTCTTCCAGCTATCACTGTTGTAATCTACCGGTCCCCGCGGGATACCCACCGCGTTGTTATACATATAAGCGCCGCCAATACCACCGCGGTGCATGGTCTCCAGATCGAGGGTGATGCCTTCTTTAGTGATATTCCCGTTCATCCACATCCAGTAGGTATACGGCCTGGCGGCCGGCGGAGGTGCGGCGAAACTCACCGGGTCCAACGCTCCCGCAGCCCATCCACCACCCATCCCGCCAAAACCCATTCCTATACCCGCATCCATCCCTATTCGCGGAAAGATGATGAATCCCGCCGACGATGCAAATGTCTGTGCTAAAAACGCCCGTCTTTTCATACTGTCTTTGCCTCCTTATTTATTGCCAGCCCCAGGCACTAACCTGGTCAAAGCCTATCGTAGTCGAAAGTCCTGCCATACCTGAATTGACATTGATACCTGCCAGTACCTCTTTGTCCGAAGGCAACGCAGCACTTCCGACCGACGTCCATTTAACGCCATCGGCAGATACATAGCCGCTGAATATATCTCCCTTTCGCTGTAACCGCAGCCAGCAATAGCCCGTCAATCGCCCATACGTCACTATCGGTGCCGCCAGATCGACGCCAGTGCTATCCATCGTTCCCTGCGTCACCCAATTCACCTTCCAGTCCGGAGCTTCTACATTCCCCGCCTTCCCCGGCCTTAACAGCAACGCCAGGTAATTCGCAGTACTATCCGGAGCGACCCGCACAGCCAGCGCTACATTCGATAGTTGTGAACTTGGCTCAGGTTGCACCCTCACGGTCAACTGGCCGTCTCCTTTCATCATGAAATAAGTAAAATGCCCCCGATCCCCCATGCTGTCAATAACTCCGCTGCCGGATTCTACCCGCAACCGATGACCGTCATAGCTTGTATGGCCAGGTGTAATCGCAGCGCCTATGGCCAGCTGATGCCAGGGCGCCGGAAGACCCGCACTACAGCCAGCCTCCTCCGCATTCGGACTATGACCGGCCGGATTCGATGCCGACAAGGTATAATAATAAACGATTCCCGTTACCACCTGCCTGTCCGTATAGGCTGTGCCCGTCACATGCGCGGCAATTACCGCATACGGACCGCCACTCCCGGTGCTCCTCTTTATAGTATAGTATGCGGTTCCACGCACTGCGATCCAGGTTAATTGGTTCGCATGATCATCGCCCTTCACAATCAATCCGGCCGGCGGTACCGGCGCCGATGTCGCTGCCGGCGGTGCGGGGTGGCGCGTAACGCCGGAGTCGGCCCGGATCGAATACAACAAGGTTCCATATCCCGGGTGATCAGCACCGGGCTTTCCCGGTCCCTCGGGACGGATCTTCGCTGCTGCCTGCGCAGTATAGGGTGCAGGAATACCCATTCTATTGACATAATGATTATAGATCTCCTCGTATACAGATCGCAGATTACCGCGGCCCTGCGTGGAAATGACTGCATGCGCATACTTTCCTGTCCTGTCGAGGTCAGGGGTAAAGGGCATATCATTACCCAGATTGTAACGCGCGGTATATTCAAAACCACGAAGCAGCCGGTTATCGGCATAGGCATACAAGTCCAGTCCCTGATGCCAGGCGATCTCCGAACAATCACCCAGCAGACCGATACCCAGCTGAGTATGCTGCTGGTCCCGCCCGCTTT
>JAMFRX010000382.1 GCA_026224995.1 Puia dinghuensis | reverse complement strand
ATGCTACCCGGGATGGACTGGACTGGGTGGCATATCCTTCGGATGCGCCGCCGGAATAGCCGCCGCCACCGCCTTCCGTTCCCCTGCTTCCGAGAAGCTGTACCGTCTGTACGCGAAGGGTGAGGGAGATACCGGTAGTCCCGTCGTTTTTTGGATAGGTCCTCACTTCTGGAGTCCCTTCAGCATATACCTGGGTGCCTTTTTTAAGATAGGGGGCGATTCCGGTACGGTCCGTCCAGTAAGCACATTCCACCCAGATGGTCTTGTCTTTCTGATTACCCTGGGCATCTTTGAATTTCTCGGTGTGCGCCACGTTGAAATTGATCACATTCTTTCCATTCACCGTATTGGTGACACAATCCTTTCCCAGGTTGCCGATTACTTGGAGCTTTATCATAATGGTATTTTTAGTAAAGGGGCAATTTACACCATTTCCACACCCACCCTGGAAGAAGTTTTCCTGAAGTTTCCCACCAGTTTTAGCCGTCAACGGCTCAATGGAAAAGGCCGGTTACGGGGCCTGGCGGTCAGCGGCTCAATCCTGGAGGAGCGGTAAGGGGGGAATGGCGGGGTTTGGGTAACTTAGTCAGGCTATGTACCGATGGGCTTGTATCATATTACTTCAATTTTTAACCGGGGCAGTCCGATCGCAGGCCGCGCCGGCTGATACGGCATGGAAGCGGATCGACCAGATGGAGGGCAGGCTTCTCAACAAGCTGGTACAGCGGGAGTATTGGCTGGACGATACCGAAGTCATAGTGGCCACTCAGGCGCTGGCGGATGCGAGGCGGGCCGGCTACAGTCACGGCATAGCCGTAGCGTTGGCTTGTGAGGCGCTGATCGTCAAAGAGCAAAGCGATGATTTCCTGCAATCGGAGAAGCTGGCCCGGGAGTCCCTGGAGTGGTTCGCCCGGACGGACAACAAAAATGGTATCACCCTGGCCTATTATGGCTTGGGCTTCGCACTTTTTGCGCAGAGCCGTTTTGATGAAGCCCTCCGCAATTTCGACCAGGCGCTGCGTTATGCACGCCGGGCCGGCAGCAAAGTAGGAGAGATCATGCTGTTGTCGTTCAAGGGTGAAGCCTATCGCGAGCGGGGGGATTATGGCAGCGCCTTCGATATGCTGCGGCAATGTATCCAGCAGTCGGAAGCCCTGCATGACTCCAGCCTGTTAAAGATGCAATACAAGACGCTTGCCGGGATGTTTGTACAGATAGAAGACTACGGCGCTGCGGAGAACTATTTCCGTCAGGCTTTCAGCGGCGGAAGGCCGGAACAGATGGGTCCATGGGACCTGAGCGTTTATGCGGAGCTCCTGACAAGGCAGCACAAATATGATAGCGCCTTATATTACTTCGATAAGCTGGACAGCGCCCGCCTTCAGCCGCCTATGCTAAGAACCTTCCTGGTAAGCAAGGGGGAATATTACCTTGTCCGGGAAGAGTATTCCGCCGCCCTGCCCTATTTTATCAAAAGCCTTGGCTATCAGCGCCGGATGAACGACGGCAACCAGCTGATGCGCTGCCTGGAAGACTTGTCCAAGACCTACGTGGGCCTGCACCAGGACGTGGAGGCTTTCCGATATGCCAGGGAAGAGCTGGGGCTGGCAACGGCTACGGATGCGCGGCAAAATATCCGGGATGGCAGCCAGCTGCTGTACACGCTGTATGACCGCGAGGGTCGAACGGATAGCGCATATTACTATTATCGCCGGTATATCGTCCTGAAAGACAGTGTGCTGAACGATCAGCTGAAAGGAAGGTTCGGCTCCTACGGATTCCAGCAGCAGATACAGCTGCTGAACCAGGACAAGCAGCTGGAGGACGCCTGCCTGCGGCAGGAGATGATGGTCAAGAACCTGCTGATCATGGGCATCCTGGTCCTCCTGCTGCTCACGGGCATCTATGTCTGGATCATCCGGCTGAAACGGCGAAATGAAGCGCATCGCCGCAAGCGGGCGGAGGACGAGCTGGAGATCCAGCGGCTGGAAGGGGAGCGGGCCAAGGCGGCGCTTCAGCAGCGGGCCAAGGAACTGGAGATCCAGGCGCTGCGTTCGCAGATGAATCCGCATTTTATTTTCAACTGCCTGAATGCCATCAACCGGTTCATCCTGGGACATGAGACGGAAGCCGCATCCGACTATCTGACGAAATTCTCCCGGCTGATGCGCATGATCATGAACCACTCGCGCCATAGCTATATCATGCTGGCCGAAGAGCTGGAGATCCTGCGGCTTTACCTGGATATGGAGAGCCTTCGGTTCAAGGATGCCTTCGATTATCTCATAGTGGTGGAGGAAGAGGTAGATGTCGACGATATACGCATCCCGCCGCTGCTGGTGCAGCCCTTTGTAGAGAATGCCATCTGGCATGGCCTGATGCATAAAGAAGAAAGGGGCAGCCTGACGATAACGATGCGGGCGGAAGAAAACCTGCTGACCTGCGTGATCCGTGATGACGGCGTAGGACGCAGGCGGGCGATGATGCTGAAAAGCAAATCGGCGGAACGGCATAAATCCATGGGCCTGCAGATCACAGCCGAGCGCATGGCGCTGCTCACGGGCGTAGGAGAATCCCGGCCCTTTTTCCAGATAGAAGACCTGTATGACGAGCAGGGCGACCCTGCCGGCACCCAGGTGACGCTGACCATCAAGATCAATCATCCGGCCGCGGAGGCGGCAGAACCCGTTATCTGACAACTATGATCAATGCTATTATCGTCGACGACGAACCTTATTGTTGCGAGGCCCTTCAGATCCTGCTGGGAAGGTATTGTCCGCAGGTGAAGGTAGGGGGCCTCTACCATTCCGGCGCACAGGCGCTGGAGCCTATACGCGAGCAACATCCGCAGCTGCTGTTCCTGGATATAGAGATGCCACGCATGAATGGCTTTGAGCTCCTGGAAAAGGTCAAGGACCTGGATTTCGAGCTGATCTTTACGACCAGCTACGACCAGTATGCGATCAAGGCCATCCGGCATAGTGCGCTGGATTACCTGCTGAAACCCATTGACCGGGAAGAGCTGCTGCTATCTATCCACAAAGTAGAGCAGCGGCTGAAGGCGCCCCTCCCCCAGCAGATAGACCTGCTGTTCCAGAAGCTTGCCAGCCCATCCAACCTCTTCAGCAAGATCGCCATTCCCACCATGGAAGGGCTGCAGATGGTGGCGGTAGATTGCATCGTCCACTGTCTATCCGACAGCAACTATACTATCCTGACGCTCAAAGACCGGCAGAAGGTGGTGGCGTCAAGGACGCTCAAGGAAATAGAAGAGCTGCTGGAGGACTATTCTTTCCTGCGGGTACATCATTCCCATCTCATCAACCTAAATGAAGTCTGCAAATACATTAAAGGAGAAGGAGGTTACCTGGTGATGAGCGACGGGGCTTCCGTGAATGTTAGCAGGAGCCGGAAAGAAGGGCTGCTCAGAAGGCTACAGCCGAACCGGCAGTAAACGCCAACCGCTCAACGGGACTGTGCAACGGATGCCTGCAATGGCCATGGGCTTGTTTTGGCTGGCGGCGCGGGAGATGGAGGATTAGATTTGTCCTATTCCTTCATCTTAAAAACAATCATCATGAAAAAGTTATTTGGTGTGCTGCTGACGGGAATCTCCTTCCTGAGCAGTCAAGCCATGCAGGCACAGACAACGGAAAAGGTCTCCCTGCTGAACATAAGCACCATCGGTGCGGATAAGGCGGCTGTAAGGGCGACGCGGGATTTCTGGAACCGGGTGGGCGAGCAAAAGGACGAGCATTGGTATAAGCTGTCGAATGGATACCAGGCGGTGTACACGGAAGGCCGAGTGCAGGCGAGATATATGTACGACCAAAAAGGTCAATGGAAGTATTCGATGCTGACTTATACGGAGAGAGAGCTGCCGACCGAAGTGAGAGCGCTGGTGCGGAGCAATTATTACGACTATGCCATTGGCTGGGTGAAAGAGGTCCATGAGGAAGAAGCCATAGTATATGTCGTGCACCTGGAAGATGCCGTGTCCTGGAAGGATCTGGCGGTGCAGGATGGGGAGATCAGGGTGCTGAAGGAATTCTGCAAGCAGTAGCAGTAGTAGCTTCTATACCATTGAATGTCTGGGAGATACCTTTGTGTATGCGGAAGTAGGTATTTTGGCTTAAATTTGCGGTTCTGACCAAACGGACCAAGGGTCCGTTGGCCGAAGGCCCGACATTAGCGCTATTGCGCCTGCGGGCTATTTTGGGCAGAGGCCCGCAAGCGCAATTTTTTGAATATGAGCCGGAAAGGAAAGGTTTTAGTAGCGATGAGCGGTGGTATAGACAGTACCATCACGGCAATGATGCTGCATGACGAGGGTTATGAAGTGGTAGGCATTACCATGAAGACCTGGGATTATGCCAGTGCGGGTCCTTCGAAGAAGGAGACGGGCTGCTGTAACCTGGACAGCTTCAATGATGCGCGTATGGCGGCGGTCCAGCATGGATTCCCGCATTTCGTACTGGACATCCGCGAGGAGTTTGGCGATTTCGTTATCGAGAATTTTGTGGACGAATATCTGGCGGGCCGCACCCCCAATCCCTGTGTACTGTGCAATACGCACATAAAGTGGCGGGCCTTGCTGAAGCGGGCGGATGCCATGGACTGCGAGTATATCGCCACGGGACATTATGGGATGATCAGGCAGCATACCAATGGCCGGTATACCGTTGCCAAGGGGGTGGACGAGACCAAGGATCAGAGCTATGTGCTGTGGGGATTACAGCAGGACCTGCTGGCCAGGACCCTGTTGCCTTTGGGCCCTTATCGTAAGACGGAGATCCGGCAGATGGCGCTGGACTATGGCTACCCGGAGCTGGCGAAGAAGAGCGAAAGCTATGAGATCTGTTTTGTACCGGACAATGACTACCGGGGGTTCCTGAAGCGCCGGGTAGAAGGGTTGGAAGAACGGGTCATGGGCGGCAATTTTGTGGACAAGGACGGGAATATCCTGGGGCAGCACAAGGGCTACCCTTTTTATACCATCGGGCAGCGTAAGGGACTGGACGTCACTTTCGGGAAGCCGGTATATGTCACGGCCATCCGGCCGGAGACCAATACGGTTGTCCTGGGCGACGAAGTCGATCTGGACCAGCACGAAATGGTGGTAGGGAAGATCAATTGGATGAAATATGACGGGGTGACGCCGGGGATGGAAGCGCTCACCAAGATAAGGTATAAGGATGGCGGTACCCTGAGCAACCTTTATCCCGAAGCGGATACGGTGAAGGTCAGGTTCTATGAGAAGGCCAAGAGCATCGCCCCGGGTCAGAGCGCCGTCTTTTATGAGGGGGATGAGGTGGTTGGCGGTGGGGTCATCCGGCGGGCAATAATTTAGCTGCCAGGGCGTTACTCATTTATGAAACTCCGCCTGAGCCTCGTTATAGCGATCTCTCTGGTAGTGGTGATAACCAGCTGCAAGAAGACCGTCAACTTCACCTCTACTTCTTCCTATTCAGGCAGCCTCACCGATTTTTGGACTACGCTGCAGATAGGCAAGTACGTGACCTACCGGCTGGACTCCCTGAACTTCTATTTTTACGGACAGCTGGATACGATCACCTCCTATCTGGCTAAGGATTCGGTTGAAGACAGCATCATCGACGGCGCCGGCAACAAGGCCTGGCTTGTCACCCGCTATATGAGCGATACTACCGGGGCGACCTGGTATCCTGGCGAGACCTATACGGTGACTCCTTCCACCCAGAAGATCGAAATGAATGAGAACAATCTCCGGACGATCAAATTAGCCTTCCCCATAGATGACGGGTTCAGCTGGCCGGGTAATACTTACCTGCCTTATGCGCCCTATCAGGATTTCTTCGTTTTCAGCGACGACAGTCATCTGTCGCTGGGCAATTGGAATTTTACCTACCAGAATGTGGACAAGCCCTATATAGCAGGCAACCTGAGCTTCGATTCCACCATAACGGTGATGCAGGCCAATGACTCTATAAACGTGCCCATCCTCGATCCCACCTCATTTGCGTCGCGGACCTACTGGGCCGAGACCTATGCGAAGCATGTAGGGCTGGTATACCGGCATACAGAGCTGTGGGAGTATCAGCCGCCTACGCCGGATGGGTCGCAGGCCGGGTATAAGATCGGGTTCGAGGTGACGATGACGGCCGTGGATCATAATTAGGGAGTGAACCGGGCGGCGAAGAGGGTATCCGCACGTTGATCATAGCCTTTGAGGTTCTCCACGCGATTGGGTTCCACACCCAGCAAATCGCTGATAACACCTATCATTTCTTCATTTTCCTTTTTAAAGACGGAGCAGGTACAATAGACGAGCGATGCGCCGGCCACGAGGTGCGGGGCGATGTTCGCGAGTATCTTTTGTTGCAGGGTGCTATAGCGGAGTATTTTTTCCGGGTCGAAGAAATAGAGGTCTTCTGGTGTACGGCCCCAGGTTCCGCTGCCGGTGCAGGGCGCGTCGACCAGGATGAGGTCGGCATTGGCGGCGCTGGCGGGCGGAGCTTGTTTGGAAAGGTCGGCGAGGAAGGCGGTATATCGTTCGATGCCTGCGGCTTTGAAGCGGGCGCGCAGGTTGCGGATGATCGTGTCGCGGATGTCGGAGACGGTGAGGTCGATGCTGGGATAAAGATCGTGGGTCATAATGGCTTTGCCGCCACTGGCAGCGCAGGCGTCCCAGAAGAATTCGGGGGTATTGGGCAGCTGCAGGAATTCCGCCACCCGTTGGGAGCTATAGTCCTGGACGACGACCTCTTTGTCGGGAGTAAAATGCGCTTCGACCTTATAGCCGTTGGGCAGGCGCAGGGTAAATGGAGGGATGAAGGCGGGGCCCGTGGATCGCGGGGGGGCGGACAGGTCGATGCCGGCCTGGCGCAGCGTCTGCAGGACGTGGGATTCGTGACCCGGGCGGATACGGAGGAAGAGGTCGGGCTGGCTGAGGAAGGAGCGGCAGAACGCCTGGTGGTCGATACCGGGGGAGAGCTCTTCCTTCCAGGGGAAGATATCGGTTAGGCGGAAAGCCTCGCCTTCGGGCAGCCCCTGGTAGAATGCGATCTTCTCTTCCAGGGGGAGGGCAATTTTTGGAGTCCAGTCGGGGCGAAAATAGGTAAGTAGCTCATTGGGCTGGTCGGTGCAAAGGAACAGGCCGGCGAGGAGACGTTTATCCACTGGCAGCTCTTTAACGGCATGGCCAAGGCGGTAGAAACTGTAGACGAGCGAGCTAAGCAGCTTACGGTCGCGGGAGCCCATTTGTTTGTTCAGCCGGAAGAAGTCCTTCAGCCAGACATGCAGGGGGATATCGCCCTGGTAGGTGTCGATGATCTGGATCGCGTAGCGGAGCTGGTTATCGAATTTCACTACGGGCTATAATTCGAGCAGTGCCTTAAGCGGATCTTTCCCGAATAGCAGCTGGTCGGGGTTTTCGAGCAGCTCTTTTACCCGGACCAGGAAGCTCACGGACTCGCGGCCGTCGATGATGCGGTGGTCATAGCTCACGGCAAGGTACATCATGGGGCGGACGACGATCTGTCCGTTGACGACGACGGCGCGCTCTTCTATTTTGTGCATGCCGAGTATGGCGGACTGGGGGATGTTGATAATGGGAGTAGACATCAGGCTGAAGAATACACCGCCGTTTGTGATGGTGAAGGTAACACAATGCATATCGTCAATTTATAGTTTGTTAACACGTTATTTTTTTGCGAGATCGACGACATTTTTTTCTATATAGGACATGGACAGGATTT
>JAMFRX010000381.1 GCA_026224995.1 Puia dinghuensis | reverse complement strand
GCGATACGTTCGAATAGTGTTCGTGCTCTTCCATGTTTGCATCGTTTAAAAGATGCCCATCAGAAAGAACCCCGAAGCGGGTAGTTTTTACTAGTCAATTCTTATAATTCCTGAAAAATACCAGGGTGATACAAAACCACAGCCGGATATTGCGCCGTCGCAACAAAGCCAGCAGCTGACCGAATCCGCTGCGTCTGCTATTGTAGATCGTCGACAAAGCCAGCCGCATATCGTCAGCAGCTTCTCCGGGCTCCATGCCTTCGAAATACAATTTGCGGATGACCTTCCGGGTCTGCGGCGGCAGCTTGTCGATCAGCTCGCTGATCTGCGCGACCACTTCGGTCCGGATGACTGCTTCTTCGTGTGAGGGGATGGTGCTGGCGGCAAAGGGGATTGGCAGTCCACCTGGCGCATACCTGTTCCTGCGCTTCAGGTGATCCACACAGGCATTGTGAACCGCTTTTTGGAGATAGGCCCATTTTAGTTTGTCCCGATTGAATGACTCGCCCTTGGCCCACAGGTCGGCAAAGAGGGTGGCCACGATGTCTTCGGCATCCTGGGTGTTGTTGGTGAATTTCTTCGCGTAATACCGCAGCTTTCTGCAGTGGTCATTATACGCGGTTTGGAACTGAATGGTAAACCGTTCCGGACGAAGGCCTTCTTCGTGTGTTAGGTCCATGGAGTTAAAGTTTAATTGGTTCAGACAAGGAGCGGCCCATTCCTGGCGGGAATGAGTATTGCCCATCCGCTTAGGATGCGCGTATAAGAATTGATTCCTGGAGGTTTAATGGTCAACCGTGGATCGGAAGGCCCCGGTTCTGTAGGTTGCAGTGTTAGCGATACGATATCTATACGGCGGGACGATGCATTTTTACCAGGGCTAGGGGTAAAATTTTTTAAGGGCGGCGTTTCCATTTATTAGTACGTTTGCAGCATGAGCCTGAACATCGATATCCTCACCGTATTACCGGAACTGCTGGAGTCCCCCTTCAGCCATTCCATTTTGAAACGTGCTACGGATAAGGGATTGCTGGATATCCAGCTGCACCACCTGCGGCAGTGGGCTGTCAACGAGCATGGACAGGTGGATGACTACCAGTATGGGGGCGGAGCGGGGATGGTGATGATGCCCGAGCCGCTGGCGATGGCGATAGAGACGCTGTCCAAAGACAAGAAATATGACGAGGTGATCTATCTCACGCCCGACGGACAACGCCTGGACCAGCGCATTGCCAACGGACTCTCGCTCAAGGGTAACCTATTGCTCATCTGCGGGCATTACAAAGGGATAGACCAGCGCATCCGCGATAAGTATGTGACGATGGAGCTGTCGATAGGCGATTATGTCCTCAGTGGCGGAGAACTGGCTGCGGCCGTGCTGGTCGATGCGATCGGGCGGCTATTGCCCGGGGTGCTGAATGATGAGACGTCGGCGTTGTTCGATTCGTTTCAGGACGATCTATTGGCCCCGCCCGTGTATACGCGGCCGGCAGAATGGCGGGGGATGCCTGTCCCGGATATCCTCCTGAGCGGCGATCCGCGGAAGATCGAAGACTGGCGGCATGAACAATCCCTCCAGCGGACCCGGGATAGAAGACCCGAACTACTGGAGGGAGAGGATGGGTAAAAGACGTTAGACGCCGAGTCTGCTTCGCAGGAAAGGTCTAACGTAGGATCATAGAGATCCAGATCAACATTTGCAAGACCAGGTAGTAACCAAGAATAAGCAGGGTGTTGATTACGATCGTTTTTCTCATAAGAACGGATTTAGCGTATGAACAAGGTTTAACGGCTGGGTATCATCTTCCCCATAAAAGGCCAAAACTGTACCAAACCATTCTTATCCACATAGGATTTCTACCCACTAACCCCTGTAAATTCAACCGTAAATTCGGCAACCAGAATGCAAAGGACCCGCATTTCAGTCATTTACCGATTTTTAATGCCTTTTTAATGCAGTCTCACCGGTGATTTTCCGCACATCCCCTGTTAATTACCGGTTATCCTATTGTTAAGCCGCTAGCCCGCACATAAATCCCCGTTTATCAGCGTTTAATCCTCTCTTAATCTCGTTGGTCCAACCAAGCACGGAAATTGTTCGTCTAGGAGGTTATGAAATTGTTTTATCTCCTAACGTAGGACTAACTAAAGACTTGACCATGAGAATTAGCGGATTCACGATGGTGCGCAATGCCACCAAATTGTATTACCCAATAAAACAGGCCATTGCCTCGATCCTGCCGATCTGTGACGAGTTCGTAGTCGCGCTTGGTGACTGTGATGCGGACGATCGTACGCTGGACGAGATCAGGAGCATCGGGTCGGACAAGATCCGGATCATCCGGACGGAATGGGACCTGGACAAGTATCCCCGCGGCATGGAGCACGCGCATCAAACCGACATCGCCAAGGCCGCCTGTACCGGTGACTGGCTCTTCTACGTCCAGAGTGACGAAGTGGTTCATGAAGACGACCTCCCCACGATCCGCATGCGGTGCGAGGAGCTCCTGCACGACAAGACAGTAGACGGCATCCTCTTTAAGTACCGGCATTTCTGGGGCGACTACGATCATTATATCACCAGCCACGCCTGGTATGCCAATGAGATCCGCATCGTCCGCAACGACAAGGACATTCACTCCTGGGAGTCGGCGCAGTCATTCCGGCGCATTCCCGACTTCGACGGTATCCATTACCGCCAGAAGAAGGGGACCTTCAAGCTGAAGGTCGCGCGGGTAGATGCATACATCTATCACTATGGGTGGGTACGCCCCCCGGCCTATATGCAGAAGAAGAGAAAGGCGTTCGAGACCATCCATTCCGGCAGGACCAGGGCCGAGGAGTTCTTCCGCAAGGAGCAGGAAGAGTTCGACTTCGGCAACCTGAGCCAGCTCTCGGTCTACCAGGACGCACATCCCAACGTGATGCAGGAACGTATCCGGCAGTTCAACTGGGCCGACCAACTGGAACGGCGGCGTCACAAGGTCCCCGTCCGGCATAAGCACGAAAGGCTGAAGTACAGGATCCTCACCTTTATAGAACAAACCTTCCTCGGGGGGAGGCAGATCATGTCCTTCAAGAATTATCGACTGGTTTCCAGATAAAAGCCAAAAAGGGCCGTTCAGCTGAACGGCCCTTTTTTTTATTTTAAGCTCCCCGCTTTATTTCGGCATGTCGAAGATGGTCGGGTCGATCGTCGTGTTGATATCTACTTTCTTGTTGGTGATATTGAGGGTATACTGCGGCAGTTCCCGCTGCATCGTATACGGCAGGAAGAACCCCACAACCGTCTTGCGATAATCGGAGAACCGGATCTTGAGGTCTACAGACTGTCCGGCCATCGTGAGCGTTGTCTCTACCCTATCGATATAGTACGTCTTCATGTTGATATAATAGATAGCATTCAGTCCGCCGGTATTGGTCAGCTTGATCTTATAGTCTGCGGTATCCTTTCCGACGAGCTCTACCTTCCCGCCTGTAGCCGCGTAATTGAACAGCGCTCCAGCGGGGTTCATCTGTCCCTGCGAAGCCTTGACGGCATCGGCCGGCATCGCGGTAGCAGTAGCCTGGCCTACCATAGGGTTTACGGTCCAGCCGCCCTTGTCCGTAAAGCAGGTGATGATCTGTACGCCATTGAAATCCGTTTGATTCTTGAACCCCTTGCCTGTAAGGATATAGGTCGTGCTCGGCGCTTCGTTCCCTGCTACTTCGATGCTCTGTTCTATCACCAGGGATTTGACACTATTGATCACATCCTTTCCGCCGATCGCCTCAATGTTCTTTGCGATGATGTCGTCCGCCGTTTGAGCGAAGCAGGTAGTGGTGGCAACGAGGGCAACTAGTGCGATTAACGAGCGTTTTCTCAGTGTTTCCATGTATTTTTTTTTATATAAAATATTTATCACACAACAAACTTAGCGATTATTTGCGGGGAGGTTTTTACCTTTCATATAAATAGCAAATCTCTCACCTAAAAACCTTATCGCTATGCAAAAAGAGATCTTCCAAAGATTGAACCGGATCGATCATTTGATCCGCATCAAAGGTACCGGTACTCCTGGCGAACTCGCCGAAAAGATCGGAATGTCGGAACGCAGCATGTATGAGTACATTCGATTAATGAAGGAGTTCGGAGCGCCCGTGGTTTACTCGCGATCACGCAAGAGTTATTATTACGTGGAGGACGGCAGCTTTACCATTCGTTTTCTGTCCGAATAGGCCTTAACTGGCCTTACCTATCTGCCTTTCATTCGAGACCCGTTGTTGATGTGACAGCGGGTTTTTTATTTTTGCCGCTCCTTCATCCGCCGGACCATTGCCGGAAGCCGGACGGCCGGAAGCCGGACAGCCGCCCAAGTCAGAGGGGCGGCAATGGTCCGGCGGAAAGGGGCGGCGACGGTCCGGCGGAAGGGGGCTGCAAAGGTCCGATGGAAAAAAAGAAACGGACCCTCATGGGCCCGTTTACGAGTTGGTGGAACGGCGTTATATTTTGTACAAGAAGTTTATGCAGCTTAATTCGACCATAAAAATAGCGAATAAATTGAATATCCAATAGGGCCGGGTAGGTTTTTTCTTAGGCACATGGCCTCTTTTGATGCAACATACTATTAACCAATCTCTTATCGCCATTTATTTCCTATACAACACAAAATTCTTATTCCCTCCCTTCCCCATCTCCCCATCCTGCACCGTGATCAAACTGACATTCCGCTTCTCCGCCTCCTCCAACAGCTTTGCAAAAAGCTGCTGCTCCAGGTCTTCATTCCGGTACCCCGGCAACGCATAGAAGTTGACCAGCTGCGCCATCTCCTCTTCCATCCCTTCGAACCCAGGCGGATAGTGATTAAAGCAGATGCCGCCGCCGCTGACGATCCTGCCCTCGTCTATGGCAACCCAGCATATCAGGTTGCCGGTTCCCAGATGGCGCATAAAGTAGTTCCCCAGGGCAAGGGCCAGCAGCCCCTCTTTCAGGGCGTTTACTTCGGAACGATCTACTTTAAGGAATTCTATCCGGAGCCGAACCAGCTCGGGAATGTCTGCTGTTACGGCTACTCTAAGCTCCATAGGAAGTGTTTTAAACAATCGCCGAAGGCGGTTGGCGATCTTTTGTGTTCTGCTGGCGGTAGCAGTTTGGTGTAGTAGTGGGGTCATAGGCAATCAGGAGTATTTAGAGCCAAGATCGGTTAATTGGCGAACGGCACCCCCCGGAAAACGTTAAAATGAAGAGCTTTAACAGATCGTTGGAAGATGCGCGCGGGCCGAGCCTGATGCGATAACCAAATGACCCAACCTGGGCACATACTGCCGCCCTCGCCTCAGTGGTCGGGAAAAGTTCACCCAGTTTCTGTCTAAACACTAACGGTAGCCCGTACCGAGATCCTGGCACGGCATTTTATACGTATATACTAGTGAATGAAGGAGATAAAGGCTAAATTCAATGTTAACGTTTCCTTATTGTCATTTTAACACTATAAAAACAGCATTGAATAAAAAGCCGACGTACCTTTGAAGTAGAAAATAACGAATCAACATAAGTTATTAAACTCTCTCAAGCAGTCAATTTTCTCATAAGCAGTTAGTTTTGGTTACGACCCCTGTTTCTACAGGGGTTTACTTTTTATATCAAGTGCTCAAACTTCATATGACTATAATACTGGTTTTACACCTTCCACCAGGATCATCTTCGTGGACCCGGCCGCCTGCCGCAGCTGCTTGGGCTGTGCATAGAGCTCCGAATGCCACCAGGCATTGGCTTTTTCAGCCGTCGGGAATTCTATGATGACGATCCTTTCCGGCTGCCAGTCCCCTTCCAGGAGCGTTGTCTGGCCGCCCCGGACGATGAACCGGCCATCGAAGGCGGCGATAGTGGCGGGGGACAATTGCTGATATTCCAGCATCTTGTTGCGATCCTGGATGGAGACTTCTACTATGACATAAGCGGGCATGGTGGCGGGATTTTGCGGGCTAAGATAGGATATATCTAGCTCGCCCCATCCTTGACCTTCACCTTAGCCCGATTCACCCAGTCGTCTAAAAAGATCTTCTCAAAATAAGCCGCAATGTCGGGCTGCCCGATGATCAATCCCGCATCCCTGTTGCGAAGCGTCCCATCCGCCGACCAGTTCTGACTGCTCACCATCACGGTCTTCGTGTCCACGACGATACCCTTGTTATGCACCCCGCGCTGGATCCGCAGCACCTGGTCGAGACCGAATTCCTTAAGCTTCTCTACCCACTGCGAGGTGTTCTCGAATTCGCTGGTGATCAGCCGGACGTCCAAGCCTTTTTTGTGGGCGTCGCTGAGGGCTTTCACCAGCAGCATGAAGTCCTTGTCCGCCGGCTTGTCGGAAGGATGAACGTATTGCGTCTGCATGTAGACGGTCTTCTTCGCGCTCTGGATCAGGCTCAGGACGTTGTCGACGTACATGGAGGTGTTCTTGCCGGGGTCGGGGGTCAGCAGGGGCTGAATGGTCACGTCCACATTCTTGAATAGTTTTTTCTGCCCCAGGGTGGGGACCGAGCTGAAGTTGGCGGAGGAGGAGGTGAGGGAGGATTTCTTGCTCTCT
>JAMFRX010000380.1 GCA_026224995.1 Puia dinghuensis | reverse complement strand
CTCTACGGCCTTGAGCGACCACCTGTCCGTCTTCGCGGAACCCTACGGCAGGTGCCTGTTCAGCGACAAGAATACGCTCTACCCCGCGACGGTCTTCACCGAAGGCATCTTGCTGGGGCTTAGATATAATTTTGGGCGATGATGAACGTTAATCCAGCGTTTTGACAAACTCCCGTATAAGCTCCTGCACCGCTGACATTGTCTTCCCGTCGGTGATGCCTGCCGCCTTATCCACCTTCGTCCGCGCAAACGGTATCAGCAGCGAAAGCTGTTCTACCCCCTTCGCCTCGATGACCTTTAAGGTCTCTAGCAACGCCTGATGTCCGTATCGACCATCTGTAGAGGCCGTGATCAACGCCGTCGGCTTCCCGCTGAATTCACAGGACGATACCGTCCAGTCAATGGCATTCTTCAAAGTGCCGGGCACGCCATGCGCATATTCCGGCGTACAGATAATGACCCCGTCCGCTTCCCTTATCCGGCGCTTGAACGCCGTCACTTCCTCTCCATCCGGAAGGTCAGGGTCGAAATGCGGCAGGCTGCCCAAGCCGTCATAGATGGTGATGTCCAGGGTTTCCGCTGTCAGCTCGGCTATCGCCTGCAGCAGCCGATGGTTGGTGGAGCCCTTTCGAATGCTCCCCGAAAGGGCCAAAACGGTTTTTTTCTGCATCATAGCACAAATCTATAAGTACAAAAGCCAAATCCCGGTCGTCCGACCGACATAAAAATCCCTGTTCGTATATTTACCAAAATCGCAGTCTATGCTTCGCATTTCCTTATTTTTTTGCCTCTCCTGCCTCGCACATTCCGCTTTCTCCCAGTATCATACCGACAAGACATTACAGCTCCGGCTAAAAGCCCTTACCGACTCCTTTCATGGTGTCGCCGGCGTCTATGTCTACAATCTAAGGACGGGGCGCGAAGCCGCCGTCAATGCCGACACCGTCTTTCCTACCGCCAGCATCGTCAAGATCCCCATTCTCATCGGCATCTTCGACAAGATCGGACAAGGGGCCTTCACCTATCATCAGTCGTTGATCTATCGGGATTCCCTGGCCAAAAAAGGTTCCGGCCTCCTGCAATTCTATAAGGACAGCTCGGAGACGGACCTAAAGACCGTTATCACGCTCATGATCACCCACAGCGATAACAGTGCGGCCGTCTGGTGCGAAAAGCTGGCCGGTGGCGGCCCGGCGATCAACACCTGGCTGGAAGCCCATGGCTTCCGGGATACCCGCGTCAATGCCCGGACACCCGGCCGCGAACAGAATAAACAGGCTTACGGCTGGGGCCAGACCACGCCCCGGGAGATGGCCCGCCTCGTGACCATGATCCGCAAAGACGAAGTCCTTACGCCGGCAGCCAGCCAGGCCATGTACAGGATCATGACCCATGTCTTCTGGGATGAATATGCGCTTTCGCAGCTGCCTCCCTATGTACAGTCCGCCTCCAAGCAAGGTATGGTCGACGACTCCCGCTCCGAGGTCGTACTGGTTAACGCGCCTCATGGCGACTACGTGTTCTATGTGGCCACCAAGAACAATACCGACAAACGCTGGGTACCCGAAAATGAAGCCTGGCAGCTCGCCCGCAACGTTTCCGCTCTGCTTTGGGAATACTATGAACCGCATTATAAATGGAAACCCTCTGCCGGCATCCGGTAGCCATTGGCCCAATAATGAACAAACCCCGTATCAAAAACGGACAGTCTCAGGGCAATCAGCCGCATAAGAATTTGATTGCCAATGAGCCGTACAATTGGCATCCAATGTGCTCTTAATGCATTAGTTTAAACCCGGACTATGCTTAAGAATTATTTCAAGATCGCCTTCCGCAGCCTCTGGCGGCACAAAGCCTTCTCTCTGCTCAATATCTCCGGCCTGGCCATAGGAATGTCGGCCTTCTTCCTCATTTACCAATACGTGCGGTTAGAGACCAGCTACGACAGCTTCAATACAAAAGGTGATCGCATCTATCGCCTCGTCACCGACCTCCATTCGACTGCCGCCACCCTCCACTGGTCGTCTACGACGGCGCCGATGGCCATCAACCTGAAAGCCGATTATCCCGAAGTCGCCGACATCGTTCGGCTGTCTTCCAGGAGCTTTCTTCTCCGGAAGGGCGATGTGAAATTCCAGGAAAATGCCACCGTGATGGCGGATTCCTCGCTCTTCTCGATCTTCGACTTTCCACTCGTGGAAGGAGACCCCAACACCGCCTTGAAGGAGCCGCTGAGCATCGTCCTCTCCCAGTCCGCGGCGAAAAAATATTTCGGCGATAAAGACGCCCTGGGCCAGACCATCTATTTCGCCGATAGCAGCTACCCTGCCAAGGTCACCGGCGTCATGAAAGATCTGCCCGAGAATTCCTCCATCAAAGCCGATCTCTTCGTGTCGATGTCCACCATCAAAAGATTCAGGGACAGCACCGACTATAACTGGGGTAACTTCAACACCTATTCTTACCTCCTCCTGAAGCCCGGCGCCAGCGCCGCCACCCTCGAAGCGAAATTCCCGGCTTTCATAGACCGACATACCGGTGCGGTACTCCGGCAACAACAGCAGAATTATGTCCTGTCCCTCGAAAAGCTTAAAGACGTCTATCTCCGCTCCAATCGCGGAGGCTTCGTCTCAGGCAACATCGACAACGTCTATATCTTCGCTATAGTCGGCCTGTTCATCCTGTTGGTCGCCTGCATCAATTTCATCAACCTCACTACGGCCCGTTCCACGGAAAGGGCCAAAGAAGTCGGCATTCGTAAGGTCGTCGGCGCCGCGAAGTTCCAGCTCACCCGCCAGTTCCTCGGCGAATCCATGCTGATCAGCAGCATCGCCTTTGTCCTGTCCATCGGCCTGTGCTACCTGCTATTACCGCTCTTCAACCAGCTCGCCGGCAAGACCGTTAGCACCGGCATCTTCGATCAACCCGGTTCCATTCTTACCCTGCTCATTATGTCCCTCGTCATCGGATTGGCGGCTGGCATCTATCCTGCCCTGGTCCTGTCGTCCTTCCAGCCCATCGCTTCCCTCAAGGGGCGGTTCAGCACCAGCACCCGGGGGCTCTTCCTCCGTAAGAGCCTGGTCATCGTCCAGTTCACCGTCTCTATCGTCCTCATCATCGGGACAGCGGTAGTCTATTCACAATTGGATTTCATGCGTAGCCGGGATCTCGGTTTCAGCAAGGAGCAGACCCTGATCGTGGATACACATGAAGACGCACACAAAGCCGTCTTCCGTCAGGCGATCTCCAATCTGCCGGGCGTGGAGTCCTCCGTCTTTACCAGCAATGTTCCCGGCAACGGCACATGGGGCGCCTACTCGAAGGTTGAAAATGCAAGGGGCGAGATGCAGGTCGCAAACCTGGATCTCTATTATGTCGACTTCGGCTTCCTGGAACAATTCAAGCTCAAGCTGCTGGCAGGCCGCTCCTTTGACAAAGACATCGCCACCGATACCATGCAGGCCATGATCCTCAACGAAAAAGCCGTGACCTTCTTCGGTTACCCTTCACCGCAGGCGGCACTCGGCAGAAAATTCGAACAGTGGGGCAAAAAGGGCCTCGTCGTCGGCGTGATCAAGGATTTTCATTTCAACGGACTGCAGCAGGAGATCACGCCCCTGTGCCTGTGCATCCAGCCCAGTCAGAGCAATCTCCTCTCTATAAAGCTGGCAACTAAAGACCTTCCTTCTGCCGTAGCCGCCATTAAAGCCCGCTGGGACAACACCATTCCTTCCCGTCCCTTCGACTACTTCTTCCTCGATCAATCTTTCGATGCACAATACCGGTCGGAAGAACGCTTCGGCAGCCTCTTCTTCAACTTCGCCATTTTAGCCATCCTGATCTCCTGCCTGGGCCTGCTGGGCCTCGCATCTTATAGCACCCTCCAACGCACCAAAGAGGTCGGCGTCAGGCGGGTGATGGGCGCCAGCGTATCCGGCATCGTCCGGCTCCTGTCGGCGGATTTCCTCAAGCTCGTAGGTATCGCCTTCCTGCTCTCCTGTCCCATAGCCTGGATCGCCATGCACCGCTGGCTGCAGGATTTCGCCTATCGCACTCCCTTGGGCTGGTGGATATTCCTGGGAGCAGGGATAGCCGCCGTCCTGATCGCATT
>JAMFRX010000007.1 GCA_026224995.1 Puia dinghuensis | reverse complement strand
GCAGTTCTTAAACCCGAATGTGAACACCCGTACGGATGCCTACGGGGGCAGCGTGGAGCGGCGGGCTGCCTTCGCCATTGCAATCGCAACGAAGATCGCCAATGCCATAGGGAAGGAAAGGGTAGGCATTCGCTTTTCGCCTTACAATACCTTCAACGACATGCAGCCTTATCCGGACGCCGAAGTGCATCAGACCTACGTCTGGCTGGCGCAGGAGCTGGACAGGATCGGGATCGCCTATATCCATGTAGCGGTCTCGCCACAGCTGCCGGCGAAGACCAGGGATGCGGTGAGGGCGGCTTTTACCGGCACCATTATCCAGTGCAATGGACTGACGCCGGAAACGGCGGAGGCGGCGCTGAATGGCGGGTTTGCCGACCTGGTGGCTTTCGGCAAATCGTTTTTGGCCAATCCGGACCTGGACAAGCGCATCGCGGGGCAACAGGCGCTGAACCAGCCGGATCTGTCCACCTTTTATAGTCCCGGGGCTAAGGGGTATATCGACTATCCGGCGCTGGCCTAGCGGAGTCAATATTTTGAACTATCTTCTGCCGGGAGGACCCACAACTATGGCTGTCATATTCGACTTTCAAGCAGGGGAGCATTTTCACTTCGCATCGGCCTTTGGCCAGCACTTTGACCGGGAGGTCACCAACAACCGGGTTTCCCTACCCGAAATGCTGGGGAAGGGGTTTATCCAGGAGGTTTACCTCGATGGCTTTTCGTTGTGCCTGCACCGGTATACATTGTGGCAGGAGCTTGTCTTGCGACGTCATGCTACAGCGGCCGGCGAAGTCCTGACGATGAAATTCGATGGCCGGGAAAGCTATTCCGTGGAGCTGGGAACCAGTAACTTCTTCACGGAGCTGCGGATCCCGGCGGATGTCGACATCAATTTCCTGGTCATCGTGACTACGCGTGATAGTCTGCTGCGCTTGCTCGGCATGCGCAAGGAGCCTACTGATGTGGAGAGTACCATCAGGAGCAATCCGTCCTTTGTGCTTCATGAGACGATGAGCCAGGAGATGGAACGGGCCTTGCAGCAGATAGGGCTGATCGACGAGACGACCATCTTACCCGAGCTGCTCTACCAGACCAAGGCGCAGGAGCTCGTCTATCTTTTATTTACCCGCCTCTTTACCAGGAAGGCCGGCGCTTCGATCTCCCTGAACCTGGAAGACGTGGAGCGGATCTACCGTGTCAGGGCGGCGATTCTGGCCGATCTCAGCGTTCCGCCTCAATTGCCAGAGCTGGCAAGGAATATCGGCATGAGCCCTACAAAGATGAAGCAGCTTTTCCGGCAGATCTTCGGGGACAGCATTTACAACTATTTTCAGGGTGTGAGGATGAATGAGGCGGCGCGGCTGTTGCGGAAACTGTCGGTTTCGCAGGTAGGCTACAGCATAGGCTTCTCCAATCTGAGCCATTTCACCCGGCTATTTGAAAAGCATCACCAGATGAAGCCCAAGCGTTATAAGGATTCGCTGGAGGGGCGGCATTTGCCTGCGGCCCAAATCAGCTAACCATGGGTTCGCGCCGCCGAACAAATGGGTTTAGCTTTCCTAATTAAAAATCCGGTTTGGATGGGTCGATCTCGCTGCTCTTCATAGCGGCTTTGAGAGCTGCGATGAAGGCCAGCACATAATTATTTCCCGAAGCCCTTACCTGCCGCCATTTTTCCATGCTCATGGCGAAGGTGCCGCAGGCCGGTTTTATATTCGTCAGCCAGCCCCCGCCAAGGACGTTGTTGTCCTGCTGGTGGTTGACTCCATAGCAGGTATATTTATATTTCCCGTCTTTCACCACCAGCTTGAACGCAAAATTCAGCTGGCCCAGGATAGAGCTGTCTTTGTCGCCGGGCATTTTGATCGCCAGGCGAAGAAAATCGTTGACCAGGAGATCGCCGCCGTCGGCGTCGTCGACCTTGGTCTCTGCTTTGATCGTATTGACGTAGTCGGCGACGAAAAGTCTTGCACGGCTTTGGAGGATATGGGCCGGGACGCCGTCGACCGATTCGATGCCGGTATACGTGTAATTGATGGTGTCGACGTTCAGGGGCTGCTGGGCATGAACAGCCAGGGGGAAGAGCAGGAAGAGGAGGAGCTTTTTCATATGTCTAAAATAGGTTATTGAGTGGAGGCCTGGCGGCATAAATCAACGAACAGCGGGTTGGCGTCGACCAATGACAAGGCGCAGGCCACCGGCGAAGGTGGGTTCTGTACGGTAGTGCCCGTATTGGCGGTCCCATTCCCCGGAGTCCAGGTCACGCCGGAGATGTTCGACGTATTGCTGTTCCAGGGCCGCATCTACGAAACCCCAGGCCGACTGTGATTGGCGGACCTCTTTTTGCAGGAAGGCTTCCGGCCGGCCGTAGAAGGCTTCCTGGAAGCCGTCGATACAATCCAGGGGAATGGGGACGGGGATGATGTCGCAGCCGCCGCCGAGGGCCTGGTCGAGAAGCTGATGGTGGGATAGCGGCGTCGTTCGGATTCGATGACCTGCGGGAAGTAGCGGGCGTTCCAGAACTTATCCAGCGAATCGGGATCGAAGGTCATCACTACGACGGGACCGCGGGTGACACGTTTTACTTCCTGCAGGCCCTGGTGCATATCGGGCCAGTGGTGGACGGTCAGGACGGCCATGGCGGCTTCGAAGCATCGGTCGTCGAAGGGGAGGGCGTCTGCGCGGCCGATGACGGCGGGTATCTTCCCGACCCTTTGCCGCTGTGAGCGCATCGTGACTGAAGGTTCCACGGCGATGATATAGCGATTGGCCGGTTCGTAGGAACCTGTGCCTGCGCCGACGTTGAGGACTGTCGCGGCATTGCCCAGCGCTTGTTCCACGTAGGCGGCAATCCGCGGGTCTGTCTGGCGGGTGTGGGAATAAGACTGACCCTGACGATCGTAGTTGAAAGCCGGATTTTCGAAGCGCATAGGCTGGTTCTTTGATCTAAAGATAAATAGGAAATTAATTACCTTGTCCTCCTAATTGCTCCATATGAAGAAAAGAACCTTTCTAAAACTATCTTCCGTTATGATGGCAGGGACGACTATTTCGCCGCTGATCGACTGGGCACAGAGTGACAAGCTAACCAACTGGGCCGGCAACCTGACCTATAGCACCACGCGTGTGGAAAAGGCGGCATCCCGCGAGGAGATGCGGGCCTGGATCATGAAGCAGCCGCGGTTCAAGGTGCTCGGCACCCGGCATTGTTTCAATGACATCGCGGATTCGCGGGATGGGTTCCTTAGTGTGGGAGCGTTCAATAAGGTATTGGCGCTGGATAAGGTGAAGTCTACGGTGAAGGTGGAAGCGGGTATCCGCTACGGAGAGCTGGCCGTCTTCCTCAACGATAATGGGTATGCGCTGCATAACCTCGCCTCGCTGCCGCATATCTCCGTCGCCGGCGGCTGTGCTACGGCCACGCATGGGTCGGGTGTCCACAATGGCAACCTGAGCAGCGCGGTGGTGGGCATGGAGTTCCTTACCCCGGCTGGCGAGATCGTGCATCTGACGCGGCATGGGGATGGCGATCATTTTTTGGGCTGCGTGGTGCACATGGGTGGCATTGGCGTGGTGACCGCCCTGGAGCTTGCGGTAGAGCCGACCTACCAGGTCAGGCAATATGTGTACCAGGACCTGCCGATGGCGCAGCTGGAGCATCACTTCGAGGCCATCATGTCGGCGGGCTATAGCGTGAGCCTGTTCACCGACTGGCGCAATGCGTCGATCAACGAGATCTGGATCAAGAGCCGGGTAGGGGATGGCAGCTCCTGGGGGAATGAGCCCGAGTTCCATGGCGCCCGGGCCGCTACCGTCAACATGCATCCGATCCATGGGCTGGATGCGGTGAACTGTACGCCGCAGCTGGGGGTGGCAGGGCCCTGGCATGAGCGGCTGCCGCATTTTAAAATGGGCTTCACGCCCAGCAGCGGCAACGAGCTGCAATCCGAATTCTTTGTTGCCCGCGAGCATAGCTATGAAGCGATCATGGCGGTAGAAAAGCTCCATGAGCAGATCTCGCCGCATCTTCAGGTCACGGAGATCCGCTGTATCGCTGCCGATGATCTTTGGATGAGCCCCTGCCTTCACCGGCCGAGCACGACGATCCATTTTACCTGGAAGCCGGAGTGGGCTGCGGTCAAGGAGCTGCTGCCGAAGATAGAGCGGCAGCTGGCGCCTTTTGGGGCGAGACCGCATTGGGGGAAGCTGTTTACCATGGGGCATGACCGGCTGGCGGAGCTCTATCCGAAGCTACCCGAATTCCAGCGGCTGATGCGGCATTATGATCCGGGTGGGAAGCTCAGGAATGCCTGGCTGAACAGGGTTATTTTCGGAGCATAGGGATTTGCCTGCCGATCTACTGCGCCGACGCTTTTTCCCGGCGTGCCCGGGTAGCTGCCTTCAGACGGGTGCGATGCTGCATGCCCCATTCGCGGAGCTCGAAGAGCACATTCCCCAATGTTTTACTGTAGTCGGTCACCTGGTATTCTACCGTCACGGGGGTAGTGTCATAGACCGTTCGGGTAATGAATTCGTTGAGCTCGAGGTCCTTGAGCTCTTTGGATAAGACCTTGGGGGTGATAGTCTCCAACAATCGCTGCAATTCGCGGAACCGCACGGGGCCGTTTGCTTGTACGAGGGCGATGATGATGGGCAGCTTCCATTTGCCGCCGATGACGTAGAGGGAGTCGCGTACGGCGACCAGCGCCTGGTTGCAGGCTTGTTCCGTTGGCTCTACTTGTTCTGATCTCATAACTTATTATTTTTCAGTATGCTATCCTCCTGGATACCGATATCCTTTGGGATACTGCTATCTTTTAGAAACCAAAGGTAGGTAGCTTTGCGGGATGAAAAAAATATTAAACATTCAATCGAGCCCCAGGGGCAAGGCTTCAGCCAGCATCAAGCTGGGCGAGGCCGTCATCGAAAAGCTAAAGGCTGCTTATCCCGGCAGCACTGTCGAGACGCTGGATCTGGTGAAGACGCCTTTCCCGCATCTGGAAGAAGCGCATCTGACCTCCTTTTTTACGCCGGCGGAGCAGCATACGGCGCAGGACAGGGAAGCCATCCGGCATTCCAATGACAGTATCCGGGCGGTGCAGGAAGCGGATATCCTGGTGATCGGGGCGCCGATGTACAATTTTTCCATTCATAGCACCCTCAAGGCATGGATCGATCATATTGTGCGGTCGGGGGTGACGTTCCGGCATTCGGAAAAGGGGCTGGAGGGGTTGATAACGGGGAAGAAGGTCTATGTGGTGACGTCCAGCGGCGGCGTCTACTCCGAGGGGCCGATGAAGGCCATGGATTTTGTGGAGCCGTATCTCCGGACGATCCTTGGACTTATCGGCTTGACGGATGTGACCGTCTTACGGGTAGAGGGGTTGAACGTACCGGGGATGCAGGATGCGGCGTGGGAGAAGGCATTAGCCCAGCCATTGTAGCAGCAGGCTGGGGTCTTCGCCCCAGTAGAAAGGCATGTAGCTGGCGAGGAGGTGGGGGTGGTAGAAGATGGGGGTATCGACGGGTAGGCCGTGGCTGTTGTGGACCAGCGCAGTCG
>JAMFRX010000379.1 GCA_026224995.1 Puia dinghuensis | reverse complement strand
TCCTACGGCAATCAGGTGTTGGATGGACAAGATTATTATCTCTTCAATATGGAGGGATCGGGAAACCAGTACCAGGTGGTTTCGCAGCGTTACCGAAGCGAAACGCAACCGGGTAACGGGCATGTCTTCCGGGCATCGCGTGCCGGTACGCAAAGTAACAGTACGCGGTTATCGACCTTCTATCTGCAGAACGGCAGCTTCTTCCGGTGTACGAATATCTCACTGGGATACAATGTGCCGGGCATCACGGCGCTGCATAAAGCAGGGATCAGCGGGATCCGCGTCTATGGGTCGATCAACAATGCGTTCACGGTCACGAAATATAAGGGGTATAATCCGGAAGTCGACTATAACTACAGCGTCGGCAGCTCTACTGCCAACCTGACGCCGGGGGTCGACTATGGTATCTATCCGCTGGTAAGATCTTATAACATGGGTGTTCACGTAACCTTCTAAAAATCTGACGATGAAAAAGAAATTTATACAGGCGGCATGTATGGCACTCATCCTCTTCTGTTCCTGTAAGAAGAGTTTCCTGGAGCAATCGAACCCGGATGCGATAGCCATACCCCAGTTCTTTTCCTCTGAAACGGATGTATTGCTGGCGCTGAACGGCGCGTATAATCTCATGCGCAATAACAATGCGTTGGGGGAAGAGAGCGATCTTTATACGGATCAGCGTTCGGACGACACGGGGACGAATGATAACCAGTCCAATGCGGGCGAGCCTTTTCAGTTCAATAATTTCTCGCTGCTGTCCACCAATTCGTATTTGTATAAACACTGGTCTGCCATGTATGCCGTGATCGCCCAGTGTAACCTGATCCTGGCGAATATCAACACGGTGACCTTTACGGACAGCCTGCGGGGCCAATATGCGGCGGAGACCAAATTCCTGCGGGCGCTGATCCTGTTCCATCTGACCAGGAAGTGGGGCGATATCCCTATGAGCACCGTGCCGCTGACTTCTTTGGCGCAGATCAATGACTCCACGTACCGGGTCAAGCAGGACCTGGTATATGACCAGATCATCCAGGACCTCACGGTTGCGGCGCATAGCGGCTTGCCGATCGTCCAGAGTGCGGCTAATCGCGGGCATGCTTCGCAGCAGGCGGCTGACTACCTGCTTGGCCAGGTCTATCTCACGCGTTTCGCTTCCCTGGACAATGGGAACAGCGGAACGGCGCCCAATGCCGATCTGGATAGCGCCAACCTCTATCTCACGAACTGTTACAATGAGCGGACCTTCACCAATTTGAGCAGCATCAAGTATACGGACAATTTTAATGTAGCTACCAAGGCCAGCTGTCCGGAACTCATTTGGCAGATCGTGTTCGTCCAGGGCGATCCTACTTATCATAGCAGCATTGCTGCCGACTGGCAGGCACAAGGGGAGTTCGTCAATACCAAGAAAGTCGTGAGCGGGGTAGGGAACAATGTCACTCATGACCTGGTGAACGAGTATGAGGTCAGTGATCCCCGAGGCGCGTGGAATATGACCTATGACACGTTCGCTACGATCAAAGATTACTATATCTCGAAATTCAGGGATACGAGCTCGTTGGCCGGGGTTAACGGATATGGCGGGAATGATTTCCCGATGATGCGGTATGCCGATGTCATCCTGATGCTGGCCGAAGTCAACATGTATCTTGGCAATACGGCGCAGGCCGTCCAGTATCTGGATATCGTGCGGACCCGTTCCGGGCTGCCGACCTATGAAAACTCCAGTACTTCCGATGTCAGCTATATGGCGAAATTTCCGACGTTGAAGCTGGCGATCCTGCATGAGCGACGAAGCGAGCTGGCTTTTGAGCATCACCGGCTGTATGATCTCCTGCGGTTCTTCAGCATCAATGACCTGGTTACGTATATCCAATCCAAGAACCAGGCGAATTGGGGGTTGGCGCAGATCGCCAATTTCGGCACCAAAGACGAATACTATCCAATCCCCTATAATGAGACCATATTGAATCCTACTAAAATGTATCAGAACCCCGGCTACTAGGGGGAGGAAGACTAAAGCGAGGCCGGATGCATTTGCATCCGGCCTTTACGCATTATATATATTTTAATATTGCCTTTTCTGATCATTGCTCCTCAATTTTCAGTAATTTTAATCGACTGGCTTAATATCTTATTTTTTAGTATTTAATGTCGATAACACGCAGGGATTTTCTTAGAAGAACGGGGGTGTGGGCCGGAGGCGCCTATCCCGCGATGCTAGCCATGGGTTTATTGCCTGCCGCGCCTGCGCATCCCTTTAATCCCGAGGGGAGCGGCAATGGAAAAGAAATATTGATCCTTGGAGCGGGACTGGCTGGAATGGCGGCAGCGTATGAGCTTAGCAAGTTAGGTTATCACTGTACAATATTGGAGGCGCGGGAGCGGGCCGGTGGTCGCTGCTGGAGTATCCGGAAGGGTTCGACGAATATTGAAGCGGGCGGGGGACTGCAGACGGCCGGATTCGACGAAGGGCAATATTTCAACGCCGGTCCATCACGTATCCCACATCATCACGGATTGACGTTGCATTATTGCAAGGAATTAAAGGTGCCTTTACAGGTGTATAATAATGTGAATGAGAACGCCTATTATTTTAGTGAGGGGAAGGGGCCGTTGTCGAACAGGAAGGTGAGGGTACGGGAGGTGCATAACGATATGCGGGGCTGGATGGCGGAGCTGCTGGCCAAGGGCATGGATGGGGGGAAGGTCGATGCGGGCATGAGCAAGGAGGATGCGCAAAAAGTGATCGAATATCTTAGGGCTGAAGGTGGTCTTGATATCGACAAGCTATACAAGGCTTCGGCAAGGCGGGGATACATAGAATCCCCCGGGCCGGGCGACCGGGAGGGGAAGATCGGGGAGCCGATGACCCTGCTGGCTATGTTACAGTCGGGATTGCTGGACCCGGATTTTTACAATGTCGCGGAATACACCTATGAACTGCAGGGGACGCTGTTTCAGGCTGTGGGCGGGATGGATAAGATCGCGGCGGCTTTCGAGCAGCGGGTGAGCGGCATGATCCGTTACAATGCGGAAGTGAGCGCCATCCACAACCAGGAGCAGGGTGTGAAGGTCGTGTACAAGGATAAGACGGGTGAGAAGAGCGTGGCTGCCGATCTCTGCATCTGTACGATACCCTTGCCGGTGCTGAGCAATATCGATCACAATTTTTCGTCCGATGCCAGCAGGGCTATAGACTCGATAGTGTACATGTCGACGGGGAAGATCGGACTGCAGTTCAAGCGCAGGTTCTGGGAAGAAGACGAAGGTATTTACGGGGGTATCACCCATACGAACAACCAGCTGACACAGATCTTTTATCCTTCCTATGATTATTTAAGTGGTAAGGGAATATTAATAGGATATTATAACTTTAATGAGAAGGCTGTCGCGACGGGCAATCTTTCCTATCAACAACGAGAGCAACTGGCATTGGACAAAGGGAGCCTGATCCATCCGGAATACAGGCAGGAATTCGAAACATCTTTTTCTGTGAGCTGGCACAAGACGAAATACAATTTAGGAGGCTGGGCCTTGTATTCCGCGGAAGAGCGGCAGACCTTATACAAGCCATTGCAGAAGCCAGATGGGCAGGTCTATTTTGCCGGTGAGCATATGACCTACCTGAATGCCTGGATGGCGGGTGCGCTGGAGTCGGCCCGCAGCGTGGTAGCGGCCCTGCATAGCCGGGTGACGGGGCAGCGATTTACGTATCCGACCCTTGGGAGCTAGGCTTTGGGCCCGCGGCCGGGCCATAAAATGAGAAAACTTTTTTTTACCACCAATAAATTATACTCTTATGGGCAACATCAGTCGTCGTAACTTAATCAGGAGGGGTGCCTTATTAGCGGGTGCGCTTCCTTTTGCCGGCAGCCTGCTGGACAAAGTACAGGCCAGCCCACTCCTTTCCGGCAAACCTGCAGTCTCCGGTCCCTGGGCCGTGAACGGCCATGCCGGATCTGCCTTCGCTTCGGAGGGCTGGACGGAAAGGGAAATTGGCCTGAATGCGGTCGAGCCGCTGAAGGCCCGGTTATTTGCCAATGAAAATCCTTTCGGCCCTAGTGATAAGGCTAAAAAAGCCATCATGGAAACGTTGCCGGTAAGCTATCAATATCCCATGCGGTCCATGGGTGATCTAACCAGCAAGATCGCCGATTTCGAAAAGGTCAAGCAGGAGAATGTCTTCCTGGCTTCGGGTTCTTCGCCCCTGCTGATGGCTGCGGCGCTGGGCTACTTCAAGCCCGGCTGCAATGTCGTCACAGGCGATCCCAGCTATGCGGACCTTCCCAGCAAGGCGGAGAAAATAGGCGCCAAATGGGTAAAAGTACCGCTGACGGCCGACTTCAAGCTGGACCTGGACGCCATGGAAAAGGCCATCGATGGCAATACTGTGCTGGTCTATATCTGCAATCCCAATAATCCCACGGCCACCGTGCTGGATACGGCCAAGCTGAAATCCTTTTGCGAGCGCGTGTCCAAAAAGGTGACGGTCTTCGTGGACGAGGCCTATATCGACTACCTACCCGATCCCCAGGGAACGACCCTGATCCCCATGGTGAATACAGGGGCCAATATCATCGTGGCCAGGACCTTCAGCAAGCTATATGGGTTTGCGGGCCTGCGTTGCGGCTATGTAGTAACACAGCCCGATATCATCAAGAAACTGTCTTTATATACGGAGGCGTCCATGTCCATTACGACTACCACTCTGCAGGCTGCCATCGCCAGCTACCAGGACAGGGAGTTTTTGGATGCCGCGCTCAAGAAGACCATTGCAAGCAAGGAATACCTGTATGAGGTGTTGAAGAAAGAGGGGTATACCTATGTCCCTTCGAGCACCAACTTCGTTCTCTTTCCCATAAAAATGGACGGCAAGCAATTTACCGACGAGATGATGAAGCGGAGCGTAGGCGTACGTTTCTGGAAATTCAACAATAAGGATTGGTGCCGGGTCAGCATTGGGCGTATGGATGAGATGGAGGCCTTTGCCGGGGCATTTAAAGAATTGTCATAAAATTTTCGCAAATTTATCGGATGAAGAAACTGTTTTTTACAGCCTGTGTCCTGCTGGCCGGAAGCACCGTTTTGCGTGCGCAGGATTCTGCGGCCAGTCGTGCTCTTACAATGGATGAATATGAAAAGGCCAAGACCTTTTCCGTAGGTGATCTGGACAAGGACACCTATGTCAAGATCGAGAATACCTATATCCTGGATCACAGCGGTTTCGGCAAGCCCTATTTTATAACGGGCGATGACGGGAAGAAAAAGCGAATCGACCTGTATAAGGTGATCCTCAAGGATGGCCGGATAGAGCTGGGAACCCTGATCTTTTATACCACGGAGAATGGCAAGCGTTATACCGCCTGTCTCCCCGGCTATAAGGCCGACTCCAAGGTCTGGGGTAAATATTTTGAAGACATTCACGCCATCGACAAGGAGGAGCAGTTCTACGTGCTCAAGCTGTCCTATGTGCTGTCCAAGGAGCTGGGTTTCCAGTTATACCGGGCGGCGCAGCCGGGAGCCGGCACGGCCATCAGCCGGGAGGCCGGAACTTACGGCAACGATATCTGTTTTCCCGGGGAGATGCAGGTGACCATGGCGGATGGCAGCAGGAAGCTGTTGAGCGCCGTGAAAGCCGGTGATGAAGTGGTGACGGTGGACCCGGCTACGCATCAGGCGAAGCCGGTGGTGGTGAAGGGGCTGACGGTGCATGTTGCAAAGAACTATGCCATTACGCGACTGCTGTTGCTGTCGGTGGTAGAGCGGGGCGACCGGGATGTCCTGCTGTCTTCCAGGTTGCTGGAGGCGACGCCCAATCATCCGATGGCGGGCGGCAAGACGGCCGGGGAGCTAGTGGTCGGCGACAAGGTACTGTGTGCCGGGGGCGGAGGGTATAGAACGTTTACAGTTTGGGATAAAACGGAGGCTGCCGGAGGAGTGCAGCGGGTGTATAATATCGTGGCGGGCGGCGGCGACACGTTCCTGATGAACGGGGTGATGGTGATGCAGAAGCCGCTTATAGCGAAATGAGCGCTATATTGAATTGAAATAACAGGGGCCGGTCAATAGGCCCAATGGGTGCGCGAAACGGCTGTGAGATGGCCAGGCCCAGATCGAGACCCGTACTTGTATTGAGCCGGAAACGTAATCCTCCATCTGCCACCCAGGCGCGGAAATCCGTTTGGGCCGCCTGACCTGTCTTAGGGCTGGTATAGCCGGTAAATGTCTGGGTAAAACCGCCGCCAATGTAGAACCCGCGGTTATCCGTCGACGATCTGAATGATCTGTGGGCGCCCACGCCGAAATTATAATGCAGGAGGAGGGGAAAATCGGCATATACGGCCACCTGGTGATTAAGGCTCGGGTCGAGATTAGGATCGACGGCTGATGCAAAAGCTGCCCCTATAACGACAGGGAATAACAAACCATTCTCATCTTCGGTGCCGATCTTCAAGTTCGTGCCAAGGGACAAGGAAGAATGTTCACTTTGAATGAGGTTGTAAGAGACCGGGAAGCAAAACCCCGTAATGCCATTCTGATGGAAATTCAGTGTAGCGGCTGTCAGCCCCATGCCCCACTGCCATCTGTCGGCGGTGTAGATTGACTGGCACCTGGCCACGGAGCAAAGCAATAGCAGCAAGTGGATCGATACGGTACGCATAGCCGGATAGGTGTTGGGGTATATGTCTTAAAAATACAATCGCGTTTATATACAAAACGTTAAAAGAGGCTGCAGAAAACTGATATTCGGGTATCAGGATAATCTGATATTTTTGCGTCATGCAGACCCCGGTATTAGTCATTAAGTTAGGTACAGCTGTTTTGACGGACGAAAAAGGAGCGCTCGTTCAGGCAAGGATCAGGAAAGTAGCGGCGGAGGTAGCGGCGCTGTCGGCTGCCTATCGTATAGTGCTGGTGTCCAGCGGAGCGGTGGGTAGCGGCAAGGGTAGTTTTACCAATTATAAGGGCACGTTAACGGAAAGAAAGGCGGCCGCCGCGGTAGGAAATCCGATCCTTATAAGACATTATCAAAAACATTTTTCGACCTATGGCTTCCCGGTAGCCCAGGCCCTTTGCGAGCGGCATCATTTCTCCAGCCGGGGCCGTTTCCTTCAGCTAAAAGATACCTTCGAAGAGTTTTGGAAAAATGGCATTGTGCCGATCATGAACGAAAATGATCTGGTAAGCAACGTCGAGCTGAAATTCTCCGATAACGATGAATTGGCGACGTTGACTGCGATCGGATTCGATGCGCAGGCGATGATCCTTTGCACATCGGCAGGAGGTTTCCTGGATGCCGGGGGGAACGTCATCCCGATAGTGGAGAAAGTAGACGGCCGGGTGTTGAGCTATGTCCGGAAGGACAAGAGCAGTCTGGGGTTGGGCGGCATGCTATCGAAGCTTACTTTTGCCCGGCTGGCTTCGTCATTGGGGATACGGGTAGTCATTTGCGGACTGGATGGCAAGACGCCTTTGAGCGATGCGCTGGCAGGAAAAGCGGGGACGGACTTTATCGCGAAGGCTTCCAATCTTCGGGCGCGGCAGAAGTGGCTGGCAAGCGGCAGCATTACCCTGGGAAGCATTTATGTCGACAGGGGCGCGGTGAAGGCGTTGGAACAACGGCGAAGTCTTTTGAGTGTAGGTATCCGGCAGGTACAGGGGAAATTCGGAGCGGGGGAGGTGGTGCAGCTAAAAGATGAAGAAGAGCAGATCATCGGAGTGGCCAAGGTGAAGCTGAGCGCAGCAGAAGTAGTGGCAAACCTGAAGAGCAGG
>JAMFRX010000378.1 GCA_026224995.1 Puia dinghuensis | reverse complement strand
GTAGGCCGGCGGTGGTTTCCATTCCACCCCTCTATGGGCGGCATAGAAGACCTTGTAGCCGAAGGGCTGGCCGGCGGCGATCTGCAGCTTCTCCAGGTGTGCTGGCAGCTCCGCGTCATAGAGGAAGGCGTTGCCGTCTTTTGCCAGGGCGGCCATGTGGTTGCCGGCCGTCTCCCTTTCCTGCGCGTCGTAGGCCCGGAACAGGAAGGCAGCGACGAGGCGGGGCTCTGTGCCCCGGGCAAAGGTCTGCCGTACGAACCAGCGTTTGCCTTTCGCGAGCTGGTCCTTTAGCAGGCCCCGGGTCAGGAGGGGGAACGGGTTGTACATCGCCCGTAAATTACAAAAAAAGAGGCCGTCTTGGGTAAGACGACCTCGGACAGGTCTTTTAAGGGGAAGGTCTAAATCAGCAATAGGAAAGGCGCCCCCTGGGCAATGGTCATGGTTGTTTAAATATTTGGACTTTCGGCCGACGGACCTCCGGTCCGTCCCGGGTTTTATAAAGCTTTATTGTTCTTTTGTTTCGTGTATTGCGCTTCTACCAGTTGGAACATCTCGGGGAGCGTTAGCTCACATAATACGCCTATGGCGCGGATGTCCTTGACGGAGAAGTCTTCCACGTGATTCATCAAATGATTGAACCTGTCGCGCTTTTTCCGGATATTGGCGGCTACGGTGGATTTTGGGATATATTTAAAGATATCTTCGAGAACCTCGATCTTCTTTTGTTCGAACATTGGGCGCATAGCGCCGTATTTAAATGCTTTTTGCTGGTCGGCCTCCGGTTTCTTCCCCGGATGTTCCGTTTCTATGAGCATACCCATTTCGAATGGCGCCAGATCACAGTCGGTGCTGAACAATCTTATTTCCTGATAGATAAAATCGTCCGGGTCTTCGATCAACCTGTTGAACCGGCCTTTTTCCTTTCCCAGGTCGGCTGCTACTACGCTTTTTGGCACCAGCTTGAAAATATCTTTAAACACCTTCAACTTCCCGCTTGTGAACATTGGTCTAACGAGGTCATACCCATTATGCTTCGCCATCATCAAATTACGCGTTTATGAGTTATTTAAACTACCGGTAAAACCGGCTTTGACTCCTGATGTCCCGAGGTTTGACTTTTCATGCCCCCCGAGCGGGCTTTTGCTGCACCCGCCCTGCGCCGACGGCGCGGAAGATCGCTTTCTCGCCAAATTGTCTTTTGATGGAATCTATGGATTGGTAGAGCCGGATATTCTCCTGTGTGTCCTCATAGAGCTTGATCTGGTAGTTGCCCGGGATGAGCCGGGTAAACCGGATGCCCAGCAGGCGGATCAGCAACCGCCGGTCGTAAAGCTTGTCGAAGGTCTCCTGTGCCGTCTGCAGCAGGAGGTGGTCGGCATTGGTGTAGTCGATGGTCTTCTGTTTTACCACGGTGTCGAAGTTGGAATAGCGCAGCTTGACGGTGAGGCAGCCGGTGAGCTTATCCTGTCTGCGTAATTCGAAGCCGATGGATTCCGTCATGCGGACCAGCTCGGCATGGAGAAAGCGCAGGTTGATGGTATCGGTATCGAATGTCCGTTCGGTCGAGATCGATTTCTGTTCACGGTAGGGGATGATGGGTGACTCGTCCAGTCCGTTTGCTTTGCGCCAGAGATCGATGCCGTTCTTTCCCAGCATGGTCGCCAGCATTTCCATGGGGATCTCGCTGAGGGTGTGGATGGTCTCTACTCCCCGGCGGACCAATTTATAGGCTGTTTCCTTTCCGATGCCGGGGAGTTTGGCGATTGACAGCGGGGCCAGGAAACTTTTTTCCTTGCCGAAATCGATCTCCAGCTGGCCGTTGGGCTTGATCTCATTGGTAGCTACTTTGCTGATCAGCTTGTTGCTGGCCAGGGCATAGGAGACGGGCAGGCCGCTTTCTTTCAGGACCTTTTTCTTGAGCTCCCGGGCGAACAGGCTACAGCCGAAGAACTTATCCATCCCCGAGAGGTCGATATAGAATTCGTCGATGGAGGCTTTTTCGAAAAGGGGGACGGTATCCTGCATGATCTCCGTGATAAGATGGGAATATTTGGAATAGGATTCCATATCGCCGCGGATGATGATGGCTTCGGGGCAGAGCCGCCGGGCCAGGCGGATGGGCATGGCGCTGTGGATGCCGAACTTCCGGGCCTCATAGCTGCAGGCGGCGACTACGCCGCGGTCGCCTGTGCCGCCTACCAGCAGGGGGCGGCCTTTTAGCCGGGAGTTTTTCAGGCATTCCACCGACACAAAGAACGCGTCGAGGTCGAAATGAGCGATGTGACGGTCCATATTATGTTCTTTTTTTTATACCTGCTTTTTCGATGTGGAAGACCTCGATGCCGTATACGCCGAATTCTTCGACTACTTTTCCGGTGAGGCGATAGAATCCAGACTGTGGCGGGTGGGCTGCATGGACCGGTGGAAAATGTATGGTGTCGATCCAATCCCTGTTGGCGTCGAGAAAAGTGCCAAAGCTCATGGTGTCGCCTTTGACGGTACGGACGGGCTTATGGGTGATATGGTAGCCAAAGACGGTGACGGTCTGGCCGAGGTGGGCGGACAGCTCCCTGGCCGGCAGGTAGCGGGAGGGGTCATCGTCCGCCAGTATGAAGGGGTCGCCTACGGGAAAGCCGAGCAGCTCCACATCATCATAGTAATCCTCCATAGGATAGACGGGCAATATGGGTAGGGTAAAGGCGATGGGCTCCGTTCTGAACAGCGGGTTGGGGAGCGAGATGGAGAGCCTGGTCCTTTTTCCCACGAAGTCGCCTTCCCATAATAGCTCTTTCTTGGTCTTTCCGGTGAAGCGGAGGGCATTGGCGCGGATAAGGATGTCCAGCTGCTCGGGGGTGATGCCGGTGCGTTCGATGAGGTCGGCGAGGCTGGTGTAGGAGCCCGAACGGGTGCGATGATCCAGCAATCGTTCTATGAAAGCCTGTTCCAGCCCTTTGATGTGGATGAAGCCCACATAGGCATCTGCCATGTGCCGGGAGGCCTTCTCCGTGGGCCCAGGCCGTATATTGGTATAGAGATCACTGTTATTGACGCAGGGCCGGTGGACGGTGGCGCCGGACCGCATGAGCTCGTAGAAATACAATTCCCGGCTGTAGAAGCCGCCGAAGTTGTTGATGACGGCTACGGCGAACTCCATGGGGAAATAAGTCTTCAGGAAGAGGCTCTGGTAGCTTTCGACGGCATAGCTGGCGGAATGGGCTTTGCAGAAGCTATAATCGGCGAAGCTCTCTATCTGCCGCCAGACCTCTTCGACTACGGGTACGGGATAGTCATACCCGGCGCAGCATGCGAAGAACTTCTCCTTCAGCATGGGCAGGTTTCCCTTACCCCGGTATTTGGAGCTGGTGGCGCGGCGGAGGAGGTCGGCGTCGGCCATATCCAGTCCGGCCCATTCGTGGGCTACCTGGATGACCTGCTCCTGGTAGATCATGACGCCATAGGTAGAGCCGAGTATCTCTTTGAGCTTCGGGTGGGGATACTCGAACTTATCGGGATTGTGGTGCCGATAGATATACTGCTGCATCATTCCGCTGCGTCCCACGCCGGGTCTGATGATAGAGCTGGCGGCCACCAGGGTCTCATAGTCGTCGCAATGCAGCTTTTTTATGAGCTGCCGCATGGCGGGGGATTCTATGTAGAAGCAGCCGATGGTATTGCCGGCGCGGAGCTGCGCTTTGATAGCCGGATCTTTTTTGAACCGGGCGATATCATGGATATCGATGTCGATCTGGTGATTGGCCTTTACGAGGTCGATGCATTCCCGGATATGCCCCAGGCCGCGCTGGCTGAGGACATCCAATTTATAAAGGCCTATGCTCTCGGCGACGAACATATCCATCATCGCTGTGGGAAAGCCCTTGGGCGGCATGTGCAGGGTACACCAGGAGGCCAGGGGCTCTTCGGAGATCAGGATGCCGCCGGGATGGATGCTCAGTCCGCTTGGGAAATTCAGCAGGAGCTTACCATATTGCAGGATGATGCGATGGATCTTGTCGATACCGGGCTTCTTCATAAAATTCTCGTTGCGGCCGGAGACGGTGTAATAACCTTTTTCGGCGAGGGCGTCGATCTCGTCCTTAGGAAGTCCGAAAACCTTACCCAGCTCCCGGATGATGGCATTGTACTGGAAGGTGGGGTACATGCCCAGCAGGGTCGTATGATCCTTGCCGTAACGTTTCATCATGTAGTCGATGATCTCGTCGCGGTCGCGCCAGGAGAAGTCGATATCGAAATCAGGCGGGCTGGTCCGGTGCGGGTTTAGGAACCGCTCGAAATAGAGATCGAGCTCTATGGGGTCTACGTCCGTGATCTGGAGGCAGTAGGCTACCAGCGAGTTGGCGCCGCTGCCCCGGCCGACATGATAGAATCCCCTACTCTGAGCATAGCGGATCATGTCCCAGGTGATGAGGAAGTAAGCTGTGAAGCCCATTTGATCGATAATGCGCAGCTCTTTGTTCAGCCGGTCCCTGAACTTCTTGCCGGGGCCATAGCGGAGCCGTAAGCCATCCCGCGCCAGCTTTTCGAGCAGCACCCGGTCGTCTTCGCGGCTGGCGCTATACAACTTTTTGTTCTTGTCTTCGCCGAAGCTCATCGTGATGGTGCAGGCGTCGATGAGCCGGTAGGTGTTGGTGATCATGAAAGGGTATTGCCGGAAGGCGGTCAGCATCTCCACCTGTGGAAGGAAATATTCCTTGTCGCCGGCGACGGCTTCCGGCTTCAGCCTGCTGAGGAGGGTATTGCCGTCTATGGCCCTCAGGAGGCGGTGGAGGTTGTAATACGTCTTGTTCTGGTAGGTCACCGGCTGCCGGATGATCCATTTGTCGGGGCAGGAGGCCAGGGGGAGCTTGAGGAACTTATTGACCTCGCCGGGGAGGACGCCGACACGTTCGTTGCCTGCCAGGGTTTCCGGCGCTTTGCCGTCCAATGGGTAGATGATGAAGCCATCGGCTTCGTTGCTGAATATGGGCGCGAGCGCATGCCCGTCGGGGAAAGGCTTCTTTTTCAGCAGGTGTTCGGACAGGAATTCGTTGATCTGGCGGAAGCCGTTGTTGTTGGCGGCGAGCAAGATATATAGAAGGGCGTTGTCCTTTCGGATCTCGGCGCCGAGTATCGGCTTTATATTCCGCTGCCGGCAATATAAAACGAAGTCCCAGGCATCGCAGGTGGAGTTGATGTTGGTCAGCGCGAGGGTGGTAACGCCGGCTTCTGCGCCTGCTGCGACGAGCTCTTCTGTAGACAGGGTTCCGTATTTAAAACTAAAGTAGGTCTTGGCGAGGTACATCGTAAGGTTTGTGAGGGGTGAAGTTATGAACTAACTAATATTTTTAGTATTGTATTACTAAAAATATTAGTAGATTTGTTCGAGCGGAATGCCTTGCGATCCTTTACGGCAGCGGATTTGCGGAGAAACGGAAAAATAGGTAGTAAGAAAAAGTAGAACTGGGATACAAAAAAAGATCGGTTGGGTAGTGAAAAAAAATTGTCTTTGTCCAACGAATTTTTAATACAAAAAAACTCTTCTTTTGTGCTATGGGAAACAGAGATTCTCGCTATGACCTTATCAAGCCCATGCTGTCTGAAGGTACTATAGTGTCCTTTACTGATATATTTAAATACATACCTAAGACCATCATTGCGAACGATCTTGGTAAGAAGGTGGATCGTTTCACCGTGATGATGAACCAGGTGGAGAAGTTCACGCTGGAGGAATTGTTCAGGGTAGCCGGCTTATGCGGGCTTACCGATGAGCAGATGTTTGCGTTGATGTATAGGGAGTATCTGAAGAAGAGAGAGATAGTGCCCTAATGAATTTGGCTGTCCGGTGCACTAATAGTTCCATGACCATTGGCCGATGTGGCCCCTTATCCTTTCGTGTCGACCCGAATTTATACCCTATCGCATAGGCCGCCCCTGTATGGGGGTGGCCTTATTTTAAAGAGGCCGCTACTAAGGCGGCCTCTTTCTTTTTTACATTTCGTCCGGTGTTTGCAATAATTTGTACAGTTCGTCCAGCTTGGGCGATAAGATGATATCCGTCCTTCTGTTCAGCGCCCTGCCTTCGGGGCTGCTGTTGGTCTGGACAGGGTCGTATTGGCTATGGCCGGAAGCGATGATGCGTGTTGGATCGACCTTATAATCCGTTGTGAGGATACGTACGATGGAAGCGGACCGCGCCAGGCTGAGGTCCCAGTTATCCTGGTACTTTCCGTGGATGGGGATGGAGTCTGTATGGCCTTCGATGTCGACGGTAATATCGGTGTTCTGGTTGAGCACTTCCGCCAGCTTTCCAAGGGCTTCCTTGCCTTTGGGGTTCACTACTGCGCTGCCGGAGGGGAAGAGCAGGTTTTCCTGAAGACTGACGTAGACCTTGCCGTTCTTGATGGCGACGGACAGCTCGTTGGACTTGAAGCCGACCAGGGCGTCGGTCATTTTCTTCCGGATCGCCTCTATCGCCTTTTTCTGCTTATCCATCAAGGCCTGGAGGTGTTCCAACCTGACCTGCTGGTTGATCAGGTCCTGCTTGCTTTTGCTCAGGAGGGCCTGCCGGTTCGTGGCATCGGTGGTGAGCTGATCGTTCTTCTCTTTGAGGTCGGCGGCTTGTTTGGTGAGCGTGCCGATCTGGCTGCGCTGGTCGGCCATCTGCTGTGAGAGGGAGTCGATCTGGCGTTTCTGATCGGCCGCGAGCTGGTTTGCCTGCGCGAGAGAGGATTGCAGGTCTTTCACTTTGTTGGACAGCTGTGCGCTGTCATACCGGGCAGATGCCAGAGCTTGTTGGGCAGCATTGAATTTGCTTGTTGGGACACAGCCGGTAAAGAAGGCGAATCCTACGAAGAGGGTGGCTAGGTTCAGGGTGATCTTTGTCATAAGCCAAAAGTATTGATTTTGGCTTAAAATACGATCAGAATATGGCCGGCAAGATATAGTCGGTCATTATTTTATCTACCTGGGGATGCGCATAAGGCATGCCGTAGGCCGTAGCCGTGATCACGATGACCAGGGGCTGGTCTTTGAACACGAATATCTTGTTGCCGCCATTGCCGGAGCAATAATAGGTCTCATAGGCGTTGCCTTTGACATGGTATTTTTTGTTCCAGAACAGGTAGCCGTAAAAATCGTCGGTCATGCCTGGGATAAGTACTGTCCTGTAGTTGGTAAAGGTCTTGCGCACCCATTCTTTGGGCAGGACCTGCCTGCCCTTCCACTGGCCGTTATTCTTGTACAGCTGGCCGTATTTGGCGAAATCCAGGGCCTTTAGCCGGATGCCGCCGGCCGTGTTGGCGACGTGCTGGGGCGTATACTCCCAGTGATAGTCCCTGATGCCCAGGGGGGCGAATAGCTTTTGGTCGGCATATTTTTCGAGTCATCCGGGTACGGACTTGTTGAGGATATCGCCTAAAAGCATGGCCCCGGCGGTAAAATAATGCCATTGGTCGCGTGGCCGCGTAGCGCTTACGGGCAGATCGAGGGTGAACTTGACCCAGTCATCGGTGGGGTACATATTCTCTTCGTTCCCGGGAGAGCTGTCATCGTTGTCGTCGCCGTCGAAGGCCGAGCTCATCGTGAGCAGGTCTTTGAGGGGGATGCTCTCCTTTTCCGGCGTGTAGTTGGAATACGACTTGAGGTTATAAAATTCCTTTAGGGTTTGGGTTTCGCTCTTCAGATAGCCGTCTTTTTCAGCGATGCCCAGCATGGTCGAAGCGAACGACTTGCCGACCGAGCGGGGGTCGTTGAGCGAATCCCGGGCATTCCCGTTGAAATATTCTTCTATCAGCAGCTTACCGTTCTTTATGACCACGATGCTGGTGATATGCCGGAAGATGGCGGCATCTATCTGGCCTTTGAGCTCTTTTATCTTGCTGGTATCGAACTTTTCCGTAGAGATGTCAAAGCCTTCGTAGGGTCTGATGGGAGTGAGATGGATGGTGGATGCATCGATCTTCGGCTTTCTATTGACCTGCAGGTTGAGCTCGCCGGCGGCGATGAGCTCGCCTTCTTTGGTTTCGGTCGCCAGTTTTAGGTAGGGGCGGATCTCCAGCTTCAAGGAATGGTGGCCTTCGGTGAGTACGCTGTCGCCGCCATTGCGCAGGAAACGGTACCAAAAGAATTGCGACCACCAGGTGCCTTCATTCTCGTAGTCGATCAGCGGCTTGGTGATTGTCGTCGCCGTATCCTTTATCCGGGGGTAGGGGGAGCCGGTGATATTGCTTTTATAGATCAGTGCACCGTCTACAAACAGGGAAAACTGGTAGCCGCCGATCTTTGTCAGGCTGTCGGCGCCAAGCGCCGGCGCGAGGCGGTGGAGGTTATTGGTCAATGACCTGTCCATAAAGACGGTGATGAACAGGCTGCTTTTGTTGGTGAGCTCATAGGTTGCCAATCCGTCCTTTCCGGCGAGCTGCGTCAGGGGGATCTCGCTGGAAGTGAAAAGGATGCGGCCGATATTGGCCTGGTGCAGGGCGGAGGTGATCCCTTGATCTTTGATGAAGGGATCGGTCTGGGCGACGAGCTGAAGGAGGCAAAGCTGGGCGACCAGGAATAAGGGTAAACGCATTGCTAAGGGATTTAATATAGGTGTTTGAACGCAAGCTAGTCATAGGCAAGGTGTCAAAATAGAACGAAATTAACATCCCCTTTTTTTTAACAGCAGCCGTCTATAATTTAGGGGGGTGATATGGTAGTAGGACCTGAAGGACCGGATAAAATGGCTCTGGTCGGCGAAATCGCATTGAAAGGCGATCTCAGTCAGGGAGAGAGAAGGGTCGCACAACAGGGGAAGCGCTCGTTGGATCCTGATAGCCCTTGTATATTCTCCCAATGTGGTATGGAAATGTTTGGGGAATTCGCGGGATAGATGAACGGGATGAATGTTTAGCAGCCTGGCCAGGTCCGGCAGGCTCCAGTTGGTCGCGTCCGCGTAGAGCAGGTCTTTGAGTGTGGCGACCCATTTGGGTTTTTTGTCGTCGGCGCTTTCCGCTTTTTTTCCCAGGATGCTGAATACCCTGATCAGAAGGGCGTCGATCCCCAACTGTCCGGCCTCTCCGGCGACCTTCATTTCTTTAAAGATATTGTACATCAGCGTTCTGATCCGGGGGTTGGGGATTTTGATGCTGCCCTGGGTGAGCGCCTGGTTCACGTCATAGGTTGCAAACCAGCCGGGCTCCAATTCAACATGGAAGCCGCGGGTGAATTTTTTCGAGGGGATATTGTAATGGGCGTCCTGCCAATTGTGATACAGCAGACCGCCGGAGGTGCATTCATAGATCTCTTTTTTGTTGCCTTCCAGCATGCCTCCCTGAAGGATAAAGGTAAAATAGTCCTTCTCATGGAAGTGCCAGTCTACTTTTTCCTGGGAATATTCGGTGTCGGTGAGCGTGAGTCCTTCCAGGCAAACGGTTTCAGTAGTGGTCCCATAGAACTGGCCTGTTTTAGAGCGATTCATAGGATCAAGGTAGGTTTTTTTTGGTATCTTGTTATATGACTTGCCGATTCCTGCTTTTCTTCCAGCTGTGTTCTTTCTGTTTCCAGTTATCTATGGCTCAGGCGTCCTTGCCCGTCCCGCGGAACATCCGGGAAGCGATGGATAAGGGCACGCGAACGGTCACCGGGCGGCCGGGAGCGCACTACTGGCAGAACCGGGCGGATTATTCCATCCAGGTGAGCTTCGATCCCCAGACCCGGCTGGTCAGTGGCCGGGAATCCATTGTTTACACTAACAATAGCCCGGATACGCTAAAACAGCTGCTCTTTAAGCTGTATCCCAACTTGTATAAGAAAGGCGCCGTGCGGCTTATGCCTGTGAAGCCGGAAGATCTCACGGACGGGATGGCCGTTACCAATCTGAATATCGAGGGGCAGCTATCGCTGGCCGACACCCGCCGGGCCGGTGGGGGAACGGACATGGCCGTCAAGGTCGACGCGGCAGTTCCGGGCAAGGTCCTGCATGTCACCCTGGAGTTTTCATATACCCTCAATAAGACTTCCCATATCCGGACCGGCCAGGTAGACAGCGGGGCCTTTTTTATCGCTTATTTCTTTCCCCGGATAGCAGTATACGACGATATAGACGGATGGAACCGCAATCCGTACGTGGGCGTCCAGGAATTCTATAATGACTTTTGCAATTTTACGGTCAGCGTAACGGTTCCCGGCGACTATATGGTATGGGGGACGGGTGATCTCCTCAACAGGCAGGACGTGCTGTCGGCTGCCTGTAATCAGCGGATAGACGCAGCGGGGGAAAAGGACGGAACAGTAACCATCGTAGATACCGGGGACCTTGTACGCAGGGATATTATCCGTCGTGCGGATTCCAATACCTGGAAATTCCAGGCCACCGACGTGACCGATTTCGTTTTTGCAATCAGCAATCACTATATCTGGAAGGCCTCCAGCCTGGTGGTGGATCCGGCGACGCACCGGCGGACCCGGGTGGACGCCGTATTTAATCCTGCGCACAAGGATTTTTACGAAGTCGTGGATTTTGCACGCAAGACGGTGGAAGGCATGAGTTACCGGTTTCCTGCATGGCCATATCCATATGCACATGAGACAGTTTTCGACGGGCTCGACCAGATGGAATATCCGATGATGGTCAACGACAACCCGCTGGAGAACAAGGCAGATGCGATCGAGCTTACCGATCATGAGATCTTTCATACGATGTTTCCCTTTTATATGGGCATCAATGAAACGAAATATGCCTGGATGGACGAAGGGTGGGCGAGCATTGGCGAATGGCTGATCTCCCCGATGATCGATACCAGCATCGTCGACGATTATGGGGTGGAGCCCTACGCGGCGATGGCAGGAAAGGAATTCGACCTGCCTATTATCACCCTGTCTACCCAGGAGGCAGGCGAAAGCTATTTCCTCAATAGCTATCCCAAGCCGGCATTCGGTTACCTGTATGTAAAGGATATGCTGGGCGACAGCCTGTTCCTCAAAGGGCTCCATCGATATATCACGGATTGGCATGGCAAGCACCCTATCCCGCTGGATTTCTTCGGCAGCATGAATGCGGGATCGGGGCAGAACCTGGACTGGTTCTGGAAACGTTGGTTCTATGAGGACGGTTACCCCGATCTGGGCATCCGGGATGTGCAGCGCCGGGGAAAGATGTTCCTGGTAACTGTCACCAACAAGGGGGGCAAGCCTATTCCCATAGACCTGACCATTGAATTTTCCGATGGGACTACAAAAAAGGTCCACCGGTCCGTTGCCGTGTGGGAGAAGGGGAATGCGGAAGTCACGATCCCCGTGGAAGCGGAGAAGGCCATCAGGAAGGTCAACCTGGGGAGCACCTATACGCCTGACAGCCATCCGGCGGATAACGTATTTGTGGTGCACTGAGGCGCTAACTCACCCGGCGGCTGCGGTTTGAACAAACTAGCGTAATTTTGCCGCATGTTAATGAATCCCGGCACTATAGAGCAGATGCTGTCTCACCTGAAGATCGATGAAATGAACGTGCTGCAGACCGCTGCCCTGGAGGCCGGCCAGGAAGAAGGCGACCTTGTGCTGCTGTCCGATACCGGTTCGGGCAAGACCGTGGCGTTCCTGCTGCCGGTACTGGCCTTGATGGACGACCAGACGGCTGGCACCCAGGCCATGGTGATCGTCCCGTCCCGGGAACTGGCGATCCAGATAGAACAGGTCTTCAAGACCATGGGTACCGGCTTTAAGGTCACCTGCTGCTATGGCGGCCATCTGCGGGAGACGGAAGAGAATAACCTGATCGAAGCGCCGGCTTTCATCATTGGCACACCGGGCCGGCTGGCGGATCACATCCGCAGGAACAATATCCATACCGGCCGTATCAAGACCCTGGTGCTGGACGAATTCGACAAATCCCTGGAATCGGGCTTTCAGGAAGAGATGTCTTTCATTATCGGCTCTCTCAAGTCGCTGAACAAAAGGATACTCACCTCGGCGACCGCGGCGCTCGAGATCCCCGATTTCGTGGGTTTGCAGTCGGTGCGGACACTGGACTTCCTGTCCGGTGAAAAGACTGAACGCCTCGCCCTTCAGCAGGTATCGAGCCCCGACAACGACAAAATAGACACGCTATTCCGGTTGATCTGCATGATCGGTGACCGGAGCGCCGTAGTCTTCTGCAATCACCGCGAGTCCGTGGAGCGTACCAGCGCCTTATTAAAAGAAAAAGGGATCATCAACGTATTTTACCATGGAGCGCTGGAGCAGCCTGAAAGGGACAGTGCCCTGGCTAAGTTCCGCAATGGAAGCTCCAACGTGCTGGTCACCACCGATCTTGCCTCCCGGGGGCTGGACGTGCCCAATATCCGGTATATCATCCACTACCATCTGCCGCCGACGGAAGAAGTATTCATCCACCGCAATGGCCGGACGGCCCGCATGGATGCCAGTGGCACGGCTATCCTGATCCTATCGCCGGAGGAAAAGCTGCCGGCTTATATCCACGAGCAGCCAGAGCAGATAAACCTGCCTGCCAAGGCCATACTGCCGGCCAAACCCAAATGGACGACCCTGTTTATCTCCGCGGGTAAAAAGGACAAGGTAAACAAGGTGGATATCGTAGGCTTCTTCACCAATAGGGGACAGCTAAAGAAAGAGGACATCGGGCTCATCGAAGTCAAAGACTTCTTCTCCTTCGTGGCCATCCGTAAGGCCAATGTAAGTCCTGTATTGCAGCTCATCAAGGACCAAAAGCTCAAGAATAAAAAAGTAAAGATCGATGTAGCCAAGTAATCATGCGTCAGCTCAAGATCTATAACGGCCGGGTGATCACTCCATATCGCATTCTGCGGAATGCGTCGGTACTGATCACGGGGAATACTATCTCGGCCGTCAGCGAAGGAGAGATCGACGCGCCGGAAGCCCTCGCCATCGATGCGGCAGGAAGCTATATCGCTCCGGGTTTCATAGATATCCACGTACATGGAGGCTCAGGGCATGATTTCATGGACGGGACGGAAGAGGCTTTTCTCTCTGTCGCGAGGCTCCATGCCCGGCATGGCATTACGGCGATGACGCCGACTACCCTTAGCTGTGAAAGTGAAGAGCTGCACCGGCTATTAGCCGTATACGAACGGGTAGCTTTACAAGAAAGCCCGGGCGCAGGCTTCATCGGCATGCACCTGGAAGGGCCCTACTTTTCCATGAACCAGCGCGGAGCCCAGGATCCGCGGTATATCCGCGACCCCGATCCGGTGGAATACCGGGAGTTGGTGTCGCGCTACCCGGCCATTAAGCGCTGGAGCGCTGCTCCCGAGCTGAAGGGGGCGCTTGAATTCGGGGCTTTTCTCCGGGAGAAAGGAGTTCTGGCGGCATTCGCTCATACCGACGCGATATACGAAGAGGTACTGGAGGCCTTTGAAAAGGGCTTCACCCATGCCACGCATCTTTATTCGGCCATGCTGGGCGTTACCAGGCGGGGTGTCAACCGATATGCAGGCGCGGTGGAGAGCGCCTTTCTGATCGATGGCATCACCGTGGAGATCATCGCCGACGGCATCCATCTGCCTCCGCCCCTGCTGAAACTGGTATACAAGATAAAAGGGGCAGACAGGACGGCATTGATAACGGATGCCATGCGGGGCGCCGGCATGCCTCCCGGCGAGAGCATCCTGGGCAGCAGGCGGGACGGGCTGAAGGTGATCATCGAAGACGGGGTTGCTAAATTACCCGACCGGAGCGCGTTTGCCGGCAGCGTAGCCACGGCTGACCGGCTGGTACGGAATATGGTACAGCTGGCGGATGTGCCTTTATGCGATGCCGTCCGGATGATGACCCGCACTCCGGCTACTATTATGGGCGTAGCGGACCGGAAAGGGATGCTGGCGCCTGGCATGGATGCAGACGTCGTATTGTTTGACGAGCAGATTGATGTCCAGCTGACTATCGTCGGGGGAAGGATCGTTTATTCAAGAAAGGAGGAGGTAGGATATTTTGTAAATGACTGATAATCATATAATAAAACAAAGGAATGTTATTCGGAAATGTTTTATCTTTGTGGAGGCCAGTTTCAATTGAAAGTCGCTCCCTGAGCGTGGCGGTCCTCTCCGCTTAGATTGAATACAGGCTTTTTTTATTTTTTTCAGTCAACGGTTTTTGGGGTGTATAAATATTCTTTCCTGTCCTTGCACCTTCCTCATCGTATAAATCTACAACGACCTTTACTTTCCCTTTTAAATATTCATAGTATCTTGTCTCCCCTCTCTCGAAAACCCGCTGTACACTCCAACAGAAATAATCTACAATGTTTAGCAATGGTTCTGAAGTCTGATTTTGAATATTAAATACCACATTATGATTAAACTTGGCATCAGGGGTAAAAACCTTCACCCGGTCCTCTGCTTTCTGTAGGCCTAGCTTTAGATTCTCGAATCGGGTACTTGCACCTCTTTCGGCTATGTTTAAAACTATTCTGTTCTCGACC